>JAHZIZ010000042.1 GCA_022601215.1 Bacteroidota bacterium | reverse complement strand
GTTTTCTTTTGGGGAGTCGGGCTGGAAATATAGTCTCTTTTAGTCCTAAGAATAGGAACTTTACTGTTAGATATAAAGATGACTTAAACGCCGGGATTGCCTCATTGCTTTTTCAAGGAGATACTTGGTGGATCAATACGTTTAATGGTCTAGTAGCATACAATATTAACGACAGCAGCAATGTTCGTATTTCTGAAAACGATGGATTAAGTAATAATGAAGGGAATAGATATAGTGCCTTTGATACAGGCAATGGATTTTTAATGGGAGCAATACGTGGATTAAACTTATTTAATCCGAATGAGTTAATGCCAGCGAAAATGGAATCTTCACTTGTCTTACTTAAGATGAAATCTTATAACGCCTTAACAAAAAGAATAGAAGAGATTTTAAATCGTGCTGAATTGGACGCTATAAACTCAATCATTTTGCCAGCAGAATACAAAGAGCTCCAATTGGATTTTGCACTCGATCAGAATATCGAAAACAGAGAGCACAGTTTTAGGTATAAAATGAATGATGAAAATTGGGTTGATATAAATCAGGAACAATCCATTAGGTTTCCTAATCTTGGAGCGGGCAAGTATAAGCTACAGATAGAGGCTATAGACTTTTCAGGGAATATCATTGGAACTCCATTGCGGTTCAACATTAATTCCAAAAATTTCTTTTATAAAACATGGTGGTTCTATTTGGTTTTGTCGCTAGTAGGAATGGGCCTGGTGTTGTATTTTTTAAAACAGGCACAAGAAAAACGAAAATTCCAAGAAATATTTTCAGAAAAATTACTCCAATCTCAAGAAGATGAACGTACAAGAATAGCAAAGGATTTACATGATAGTATAGGGCAGCAATTAACACTAATAAAACGCCGGGCACAGGAGGAGGAGCAGGGAGATATTTCTGAAATGACACATAGTGCCTTAGAAGAGGTTAGGGGTATTTCTAGAAATTTATACCCTTCAGTATTAAAACAATTAGGCTTATCAGAAAGCATTGAACAAATGATTTATGATATCGATGAGAAAACTAATATCTTTTTTACAGCAGAAATAGAGGAAATTGATTCTTATTTTTCTGAAGATGCTAGTTTAAATTTTTATAGATTTATACAAGAAAGCATAACTAACATTTTAAAACATGCTGAGGCTTCTTCGGTATCCATTATCATCAAAAAAAGAAACGGAAAAGTACATATTAGCATTAAAGACGATGGGAAGGGGTTTATTGTTTCTGAAACTTTAAAACATCATAGCTTAGGTTTGAAAACCATAGCCGAACGTATTCGAATTCTTAAAGGATCTTTTCAGATTTTTAGTAAGTTGGGAGAAGGTACAACAATAGAGTGTGAATTATCAATAAAATGAAACCGTCAGAAATATCCATATTAGCAGCAGATGATCACCCTATTTTACTCAAAGGGCTTACTGATCAATTAAAGGAATCTGGTTATGTGGTATTAGAAGGAGCCATTAATGGTGCTCAGGCATTGGGAACTATCGTCGACGAAAGCCCAACCATTGCTCTCTTAGATATTGAAATGCCTTTGTTAACTGGTTTTGAAGTGATTAATAAATGTATAGCCAAAGGAGTTGATACGAAATTTGTCATACTCACGTCACACAAGGAGAAAGCATTTGTGTTAAGGGCGAAGAAATACAAAATATCTGGTTATTTGCTTAAGGATGAGCCCTATTCTGAAATTGAAGCATGCATTAGAAAAGTTGCTAATGGAGGTACTTATTTTAGTCAGGAGTTCGATGCAATTTTTAATCAAGAAATTAACCCTCAGTTGCAAAAAATTAAATTCTTATCTCCATCAGAGCGAACTATAGTTCGCCTAGTAGCCAATGGGCGAACTACAAAAGAAATAAGTGCTTCTTTGAGTATATCACGTAGAACCGTAGAAAAGCACAGGGCGAATATTATTGCAAAACTGGACTTGCCAAAGCGTGTAGATGCGTTGTCAGTATGGAGTCTAGAAAACAAAGAATTAATTCTATCTCTTTAAATACGTACCCCTACGTAAAATTTGCAGGAAACACGTATTGTACGAAAAATCGTATTGGTTTAAGTTTATCCCAATCTAAAACTAACCTATATGATGATGAAAAAGATAGCCCTGATAGTCTTTTTTATAAGCTTTGTTAGTAACTGTCTTGGTCAAGATACTAATCCGCCAACAGCGTCTTGTGTAACCAACTTTAATGCTTTTTTGGACGCAACCGGAAGTGTTACTATCGCTACTTCAGATATAGACAATGGTTCGGTGGATGCCGAAGGCAGTGTTACTCTTTCTTTAGATACAGATACTTTTACGTGTGTGGATGCGGGTCCTAATCCGGTTGTGTTGACGGTGACTGATGGCGCTGGAAATACTGATATGTGTAATGCTACGGTAACGGTTGTTGATGTAATAGTACCCAGTGCTGTCTGTCAGGCAGCTGCAGTTACAGTGACTTTGGATGCCATGGGTAATGGCAGTCTCACTACAGGGGAAATTGATGATGGATCTTTTGATAATTGTGGCACTGTGTTTTTGAGCCTTTCTCAAGATAGCTTTACTTGTGCTGACTTAGGTAGCCATTCAATAGATTTGACGGTTACCGATCTCTTTGGAAATTCAGCTTTTTGCACTAAAATGATTACCGTAGAAGAAATGATGGAACCGTTACAGGCTAACTGTCAGGATATCACTATTTCTTTGGATGCAACGGGAAGTGCAATGATTGTTGCTGAAGATATTGATAATTCAAGCACACCATCTACCGGAGGTTCCTTTTGTAATCCTGCCGTATTGATGGCAAATCAGACGACTTTTAGTTGTAACGATGTACTTAAACCGTTACCAGTTAACGAACTAATATTAACAGGGATTATTGGTGATACCGCTACTTCAGGAAGACCACGTGCCTTAGAATTATATACGATACAAGAAATAGCAGTTGGAGATTTGAGCCTCTATGGCTTAGGTGCCGCTAATCCTTCGGAAGGAATTGTTCTTGAGGAATTTACCTTCCCAGCAAATGGGAGTCCTATTGCTGCGGGAACCCATATTACGGTTACTGCTAACCAAGGGGCTTTTACAACCTTTTTTGGCGAAGCCGCCAACTATGTGGCGACAAATGCTGCCAATGTTGATGGAAACGATGTAGTAAGTTTATTCTACAATGGAAATGTCATTGATACTTTTGGCGATATCAATGCCGTCGAAATAGAAGCAGGGTTTGAATTAGGGAGGTTAGATCGCTGGGCATATACTAATGGTTGGGCATATCGAATTAATAATACAGAACAAAACGGAGGAGTATTCGATTTTAACGATGGTACTTGGGCGTATAGCAGCCCTGGTGTTTTAGGTAGCGAAACTGCGAATCCGCCTTTACCTATTCCCCCTATTCCTCCAATTGCTGGGGTCGGGTTTCCATTTAAAACGTATGAGTTTGTACCCTTTGGATCTACCACCCCAATTGCCGTTACATTAACCATTGACGACGGAAATGGGAATGTGGATACTTGTATAGCCAATGTTACCATAGAAGATACGATTCCACCTTCTTTTTCGGTAATGAATATTACAAAAATGCTTGATGCCATGGGCTCGACTTTTGTAACTGCATCAGAACTGTACACTGCTGAGGCAGTTGATAATTGCGGGGTACTTCGTTATCGTGTCGAACCAAGTACGTTTAATTGCACCTCCGTAGGAGCCAATTCTGTTGAAGTGACGGCCATTGATGTTTTTGGCAACGAATTTACCCAAACCGCCATGGTCACCATCATAGATAGCACAGGTCCGAGCCAAGGGTGTGCCGATATAACGGTCGTTCTTGATGCCGCGGGTAATGCAACTATAACTCCGGAAGATATTATCGGCTCCAGTGAGGATTCCTGTGGAATTGCCGTTCAATCCATTGATATAGACACTTTTGATTGCAGTAACCTTGGGGCAAATAATGTGACCTTAACGCTAGAAGATAATAATGGAAATACTACCACCTGTATTGGGGTGGTAACTATTACTGATGAAAGTCCACCAACTGCCGTGTGTCAAGATATCACAGTACAATTAAGCGCAAGTGGAATGGCAACAATTTCAGCATCGCAAATAGATAATGGAAGTAACGATGTATGTAGTGCGATTAACCTATCCATTGACACGACTACTTTCGATTGTAGTGACTTAGGCATAAATTCGGTGATTTTGACCGTGACAGATGCGGCTGGTAATATGTCTAGTTGCATTGCAACAGTCACTGTAGTAGATATAATTCCTCCAATGGCTGTGGCTGCGGATATTTCAGTAATCTTAAATAATAACGGAGAAGCTTTTATTGTTGGAGCAGATGTAGATAATGGCTCAATTGATAACTGTGCAATTAGTACAATCACGGTCGCTCCTAATTCGTTTACATGTACAGATACAGGAGCGCCTGTTCCTGTACTAATGACTGTAACCGATACTGACGGTCAGACCGCTACAGCCACTGCGAATGTTACCGTTATTGATAACGTGCCTCCAGTGGCTAGTTGTCTTGATATTACAGTACAATTGGATGCCTCTGGGAACTCAAATATTACCGCCTCAGATATTGACGGTGGAAGTTCGGCTTCCTGTGGAGTAGTAACAACTATGATTGATGTTACTTCATTTACCTGTGCGGATATTGGACCAAATATGGTAACTTTAAGTGTAACCAATGCAAGTGGAATAACAACTCAATGTACTGCTGTTGTAACAGTAGAAGATACTGTGACTCCCACTGTGAACTGTCAAGATATTACTTTAGTATTAGATGCGTCAGGTCAGGGAATCATTGACGTTGCCGACATTGATGTAGGAAGTTCCGATGCCTGTGGCATTGCTTCTTCTTCGCTTGATATTTCAAGTTTCGATTGCTCCAATATTGGAGCCAATAATGTGACGTTAACGGTTACCGACGCAAATGGAAATATGGCTGAATGCATTGCTGTTGTCACAGTTTTAGATGATATAAATCCTTCAGCAGTTTGTCAAAACATTACCGTAGCTCTCGATAATAATGGTGTTGTTACTATAGATGCAAGTCAATTGGACGGGGGTAGTACCGATTTTTGCGGGATAGCCTCAATGAGTATTTCAGAAGATACTTTTAGTTGTAGTGATATTGGTGCAAATAGTGTGATTTTCACGGTAGTAGATACCAGTGGTAATACAGATACCTGTAGTGCCATTGTAACGATTGAAGATGATACCGATCCTTTGGCCGTCTGCCAGAATATAACCATTCAGTTAGATGCGTCCGGAAATGCATTCATCGATCCTACTGATATCGACGGAGGGAGCACAGATGCATGTGGAATTGGCAATATTTCGGTTAGTAATAACTTGTTCAATTGTAATAATGTGGGATCAAATTCCGTACTATTTACGGTTATGGATACTAGTGGAAACAGTGATTCATGTAGTGCCATTGTAACCGTTGAAGATGCCATTGCGCCAAATATGGTTTGTCAGGATATCACCGTGCAGTTAGACGCTTCAGGTGTCGCTTTTATTACTGTAAATGATATTGACGGAGGAACCAATGACGCCTGTGGTTTGTCCTTGGTAACTATAGATGTTAATTCATTTTCTTGTGCCGATCTAGGCACGAATAATGTAACATTATCAGCAACAGATCTTTATGGAAATAGTGCGAGTTGTACGGCAGTAGTAACGGTGTTGGAATCTATTGATCCCGTGATTATTTGCCCCGCAAGTCAGTCGGTAGCAGTGATGGCAGGAGATCAATTTTCAATTCCAGATTATTTTGATTTAGGACTTGCGACAGTGACGGACAATTGTACCAATCCAGTAACAATCCTGACTCAAAATCCTGCTGTAGGAACCCTACTTGACCCTGGCAACTATACCATATCCTTGACTGCTGAAGACGATAGTGGTAATAATGACAGTTGTAATTTTCAATTAACAGTGGATACCATTCTAGGCGTCGAAGACGAGGTTCAGAAAAATTTGATACGGCTTTATCCTAATCCAATGAACCAAATATTGACATTGAGTTCTTCAGATACTGCTGTGGAACGAATAACTCTTTTCGATTTAACTGGACGGATGGTGCTGCTTAAAGAGATAACTGAATTCTCTAGAAAAACAACACTGGATGTTTCAGTATTGCCCGCAGCTTCTTATCTCATTGTAATTGAAGGCCAAGGCCAAGTATGGACTCGACAACTAATAAAGGAATGATAACCCAAAAATTAAACCCGATGAGGCTACTATTTATAAGTATTATGCTGTTAGGAAGTCTTTCATTGGAGGCTCAAGAAATTATGCGATCCTCAATGGGAGCATCTGGAGCTTCTGAAACAGTAACTATTGGAGAAGATGCATACATTGTGCACCAAACGGTGGGTCAACAGAGCGCTATTGGAACGTACACTAATGAAAATATAACCACCAGACAGGGCTTTATACAACCCCCCATTAAAATTAGTAGGATTATCGTGGAAGATTCCAACCTTAATGCCGCGGTATACCCCAATCCTTTTGAAAGCACGATTAATATTCTCTTTAGTGAAGAAATGAAAGAGAATATCTCTATTGTAGTATATGATTTGTTAGGTCGTATAGTACATAATACTACCGTAAAGGCTTCTCAAGAATTACAAGTTGATCTTGATTCCCTCTTAGATTCAGAGTACATCTTACTGGTGACCTCCGGGAACAAACAATTTAAAGCCAATCTATTAAAAAACTAACCTATTCAGAAATATGAAAAAGCTACTATTTATTATACTACTAGGTCTAGGTTCAACTTTGTATGGACAACAAGTGTATGTTGAGTCTGGAAGAAACACTTCTTCTTTTGAGTTTAAGAATAATCAAGGAGAGTATTTACAAAATCTTCAGACGAAGACAAAAAGTTATGTAGGCGCAGGTTATAAACACAACCTTTATAAGGGGTTGTCATTAACGACGGGACTTTCATATAATAGCTTTGGCGCAATTGGCAGCGATGACACTGTTGGTAATTTCTTTGAATGGGATATTGATTATGTCGGTTTGAACTTAGGTTTAGAATATGACTTTCCACTTACTGAAAATGTTGCTCTATATATCATGGTTACTGCTAATGGAGAATGGATGGTAGACGGAGTACAGACTATAAATGATCAGGTCTTTAATGTAAAAGACATTGAAGAGTTTAATGACATTGCTCTTTTTTTTAGGAGCGGTGGAGGTGTGCGAATTGCCCTTTCTGAAAAAGCAAAGATATATGCTCAGTACTTATATGGGTCGGGCTTAGCATTAGATGATAATAATGATTCTGAAGTGACCGAACTTCGTATCAATGTGCACTCTCTGGCCATAGGAGTCTTGGTAGATATTCCTTGTAGAAAAAAGGAAGAAGAGCTACCTATAAAAGAAATTGAAACTAATCAATCCCAAAACTAACAGCTATGAAAAAGATAACATTGCTATTCAGTTTATTATTGCTAACTATGACATCCATGGCCCAGACCGATGGATTGCATTATCAAGCGGTCATCATTGACCCAAACGTTCAAGAGTTACCTGGTGTCAATGCCTCAGGTAATATTTTGCCAAATACCGATGTGTTACTTCGCTTTACCGTTCTGGATGCCGCTGGAGCTATAGAGTATCAAGAAACTCAAAACGCTCGGACGGATGCTTTTGGACTCGTTAATCTTATCATTGGTCAAGGACAACCAACGAATGGAGCTTCTTTTACAGGGATCTATTGGGATGGATCTCGAAAAGATTTGTCTGTAGATATCCAATTCAATGGAATATTTAATGCGTTAAGTAATCAAAGACTCACCTTTATTCCTTATGCTTTTCATCGAGATATTATTGCAACTGGGACCATGAGTGTGGATGGAGATGTGCTTTTTGGCGGGAACCTTGTTGTAGAAGGGACAACGGATTTGAACAATAGTCTTTCGGTAAATAACGAAAGCCCTACTAACTTGAGTGGAAATTTAACAGTAGATGGAGCAACTAACCTAAATAGCTCTCTAGACGTTAACAACGAAAGTCCAACAAGACTAAGTGGTTCTCTTGATGTAGATGGTGTTACTAATTTAAATAATACCTTAGAGGTAGATGGTGCCACTCAACTAAATAGTACATTAAACGTAGTCGATGCAACAGAACTTAACAGCACTCTTGATGTTACGGGAGTTACAAATTTAGATAGTTCATTAGAGGTGGATGGATCCGCACAATTAAACAATACTTTAGATGTAGTTGATGCGACCCTTTTAAATAGCACCTTGCAAGTAAATGGGGCAACTACTTTGTATAATAATTTAGATGTTATAAACGAGAGCCCTACTAGATTAACGGGGACGTTAACAGTGAATGGAGAAACCAATTTAAATAGTGATGTAAACATAAATAATAATAGTGCGCTTACTGTTTCTGGAGATCTCACAGTGGAAGGAACTACTTTATTCGAAGATGATCTTACGGTAAACGGAGATACTAATTTGAATAGTCTATTAAACGTGAATAACAATAGTCCAACGAATCTTTCAGGAACCTTGGATGTAACAGGTGAAACAACCCTTTCTAATAGTCTTCAAGTTACAGGACAGTCAAATTTTGAGAGTGATCTTAATGTAAACAATCAGAGTCCTACATTACTTTCGGGTAGTTTGACGGTAGATCTTGGTACTAGCCTAAATAGTAGTTTGTCGGTCAATAATGAGAGCCCAACTTTCTTGTCAGGATCTTTAGAAGTCGATGGTCCAATTAGTTTGAATAATAATCTAACGGTGAATGGCATAACAAATCTGAATAGCGCCGTTTTTGTAAATAATAATGCGAATACAAATTTATCAGGTGATTTGTTGGTAGATGGAAACACCAACATTGCCGAAGGTTTAATCGTCGATGCAGAAACCATATTAAACGGTGGCCTGACTGTCGCTAATGCTTCAGAAACCCAACTAACGGGTACGCTCACGGTAGACGGAACCACTACCTTAAATAATAGTCTCGATGTAGCCAATGCTAGTCCAACAAGCTTAACTGGGACTTTGACTGTAGATGAAGCCACAACGCTTAATAATAGCTTAACGGTTGCCAATGCCTCTCCAACTAATTTGTCAGGGACATTAGATGTTGATGGGGTAAGTACTTTTAATAGTGATGTTGAAGTTGCCAATCAGAGCAATACTTCTCTTTCTGGAATCCTAAACGTGGATGGTGAGAGTAACCTAGGGAATAACTTAAACGTGTTAAACCAAAGTGCTACCAATTTAAGCGGAACACTTGAAGTGGCTGGTGTCACTAATTTAAATAATGCCTTGAACGTGGCTGGCGTAACTACCATCAATAATGATTTGACCGTAACTGGGAATACGTTCTTAGGCAACTTAAATACGGAAACTATAAATGTGGTTAGTGATAATCCAGGTGCTATAGCAACTTTTACAAATAATAGTACTGGGAACGGAGATGGAATTGTAATTAAACTTGGGAAGTTACATGGAGCATATAGAGAAGATACTGGAAGTATTGTAAATAATTTTCCTAACCCTATTATTAACTCTTCACAAAATCAAGGGTCGTTATATAAAGATGGGTTTGATTTTGTTAAAGGGAGAATGCAGAATGGAGGAACCATAGATATCAATTCTGTATTGGCGGAAGTGCCTGGATTTGCTAAAACAGCCGCTGTGAATTATGTGTCTAATTTTATATTTCAAAAGATGAATGCTCCACAGGGTAGTCAAGGCGGAATGGGGCTACCTATTCCTTTTCCAAACTTAACGGTTCCTTCCACGAATATCATACCAGATTCTCCACCCATTTTTGGAGGGTTTACGATCCCTTTTCTAAATTTAACAATTCCAGAATGGGATATTCCAAGAGTGGATTTACCTAACATCCCTATTCCTCAACCCTCAATTCCCGGGATTCCAGATTTAAGTAAATACTTGCCTGCTCTCCCAGTAAACCTTCCAGTGAATGGTCTACCAGCAATTGCAGTGCCAGATATTCCTTTTACGACTGATCCAAGTTATCCGTTTCAAAATACCTTAACAAAGGAGAACGAATACATTACTTTTTTAGATAAAGATGATAGAAAAACGGGAACGATACGGGCACAATCCATGGAGGATTTTGTTAATAATACAGTATTGGATAATCTGTATGTGCTCAATGTGCTTTCTGGTTTTGTAGGTGTAGATCCAGTTGATGTGGCTGCCACCGGAGGGGTGTATATCACTAATTTTATAGATGAATTAAACAAAGTTGGAGTTGAATATTCTTCTGGAAATGGTGATTATGCGGAATGGTTGGAACGTTTACATCCTAAAGAGTACTTAACGGCTGGTGATATAGTGGCCGTCGTTGGCGGTAAAATCACCAAAGATCTTTCTAATGCAGAACAGATTATGGTTGTTTCTCATCGCCCTATTGTGTTAGGAAATATACCAGATGAAGGAAAAGAATACTTAGGAAATAATATCGCATTTATGGGGCAAGTCCCAGTTAAAGTAATGGGTCCTGTGAATACAGGGGATTATATTGTGGTGCACCCTACAATTCAAGGATATGGAATTGCAAAGTCTCAAGAGGAAATGACGGCAAATGACTTTCGATATTCGGTTGGACGTTCATGGGAAGCAAATAAAGTTGACGGTCCTAAAACTGTAAATACGGTAGTTGGAGTTCATAATGGAGATTGGGTTACAATCATGAAGAAAATGCAAGATAAACAGAGAGCTTACGAATCACAATTTAAAGCGATAGAGGCAAAAGTAAATGCCTTGGATAAAAAGGCAGATACCCTGTTGTTAGATACTCACTAAACGAAACGAATATGAAAAATTTACTATGTATAGTATTGCTCTTATTTGGGATTGGTGCAATTGCCCAAACAGATGGACTTTCGTATCAGGCTGTGATTCTTGATCCCAATACACAGGAGTTACCCGGAGTTAATGCTACTGGGAATATTTTGCCAAATACAGCGGTGACAATGCGTTTTATTATCCGTAATGCAAATGGCAATATAGCTTACGCTGAAACGCAACAAACAAGAACTGACTCACATGGCATTATTAATTTAATTATTGGGCAAGGACAACCTATTTCCTCTGCTAGTTTTACAGAAATCCATTGGGATGGAACCCCCAAGAGTTTGGACGTGTCTATTAATTTTGGGAATAATTTTACAGCGTTAGGTGCTCAAGAGCTAACCTTCGTCCCTTACGCTTTTCATAGAGAAATTCTTGCAACGGGAACGCTTACTGTCGATGGAGACGTATTATTTAATTCAGACTTCATTGTAGACGGAACTACCAATCTAAATAGTAGTTTGGACGTTAATAATGAGAGTGCTTCAGAACTTAATGGAAGCCTAGAAGTTGAAGGATTTTCTAATATGAATAACTCCCTTCAAGTTAGCAATCAGGCCCAAACGTATCTCACAGGTATATTGGATGTAGAAGGAGCCAGTCGTCTCGGAGGTCGTCTAAATGTTCTGGAGGAGGTACAGTTGAATAGTACGCTTGAAGTGGATGGTGGAACGCAGTTAGGGAGTTCACTTTTGGTGGTAGATGCTACTCATCTAAGAAATCGTTTAACTGTTGATGGAACAGTTCGATTAAATAGTACGTTACAGGTAGAAGAGGGGGCGCGACTTAATAATTCTTTGGATGTTATAGGAGCCACTATCTTAGCCGATACATTTAGAGTAGCGGAACAAAACCCAACATCGTTTACAGGCACGCTAGATGTTGATGGAGTAACAGACTTTAATAACAATGTAAACATTAACAATGGTAGTAATTTACAGATATCTGGGGATATGATCGTTGGAGGCGCCACGATTTTTGAAAATGATCTTACGGTTAAT
>JAHZIZ010000364.1 GCA_022601215.1 Bacteroidota bacterium | reverse complement strand
TTATTAAGCAGGACTAAAGGGGTTTTATTTCATTGTTTTTCACGACTTGAGATAATACAATTTGTGTTTTGGTCTCCCCATAACTAATGAGTTGATCAATAAAAATTTCAAGATGTTTTTGATTCTTTAAAATTACCTCCATTACAATATTCTCATTCCCGGTAACTCGATAACAATTAATAACCTCATCATAGGTCTTTACCTTCTCAAGAAATGGTTTTAGTTTTCCCATAAAAGCACGAAGAGTGATGATAGCTTTTAACTGATATCCACATTCGGAATGAGACACACTAGCTTGATAAGATTTAATAATATCTGCATCCTCTAATTTCTTTATACGTTCAGAAACAGCAGGAGAACTTATTCCTATAGCACGCCCAATTTCAGCGTTTGATTGCCTTGCATTTTCTTGTAAATGCATCAGGATTTTCTGGTTCAATAGGTCAATCTTCATTTTTAAACAAATTTAACTCAAAATAAGATTTTATTAAACCAAAATAGTTAATTTACTTTAATATCGAAAGTTTTAAATGCGATTTTGTTGCTAACTTTGATACAATTGCTAGAAAAAGACATTTTGACCCATGTTACCTAATGCTCCAAAACATTTGCCTCAATCGCCTTTGTATCAAAAGGCTATGGAAATATTTACCCTATCAAGGAATATTTCACACTATTATGTAGACGATCTCAACAGTCTGAGAAGAGATGGTAAGGAAAACCCTGAAATTTATTTTACTGGAGATATCGTGCAGCAATCTGTATCCTTAGCTCCCGAAATTTTAAGAGCCGAAAGCAAAGTTTTTTCTGAAGAAAAACACAAGCATGTTGCTTCGGTTACTCGTCTTACTAATAGACTTTATAAAAATTGTGAACGTCTTGAGCACACCCACAGTAATGGAAGGGATTTCTTACCCATCCTACGTTCTGAATTGAAGAAATTTAGAAAGTTACAGCGCACTTGGATGCTAACTCTGTAGTATTATTGTGAAAGTTCTTTAAGTACGTCCTCCACCTCTGCGTCGCCCATATAATTTACGAAGGAACTCGTATTCCTAAAATACGAATCACTTTTTAAACCCTTTTCAATAGCGAGTTCCATATACTGTAACATGCTAGGCTTATCCCCAATTAACGCGTAATCGTTGGCAAGCAAACAATATGAAAATGGTCGTTCCGGATACAGCTTAGTAAGTATCAAATGACAATAAATCACTTTGACCATATTCTTTGATTGAGACTGTACTTGAGCGGTCTCAATGGCCGCAGCATATAACATATTCTTGACCCTATCCCCTATGCCTTTGCTTTCCACATCCAAAGCATTCACATAATTCAAATGAAATTCTTTTAGCTCCTTATCCCACCAATCAAAATTCTTTGGGAGCCTATTTTTTTTTAACTCCTTTCTAAATTGCACAAAAAAGTGTTCCTTGACTTCAATCTCCTTTCTTTGAGTTTGTGATTGTCGCTTGGCTTGTTTGTTATATAAAGGACGGTTCTTAATCCCCGTAATTTTTCTTGATACACTGTCCAAATTGTAGTAACGAGAAAAATTTCGCTCGACTCGTTCATAGGCTAACACAGCATTCACTAACCTATTAGAAGCTTCCAAATTATTAGCCATATCATACCAATTCACATAAGTACGTTCCAAAAAATCAAAGTCCTTCTTTTTTCTATTTTTTTTATAGGCTTGTAATTCAATCCAAGTCATCGCTTTCATAATCTGTCCCTGATCGGGCCATTTATGAGGCTCATCATTAGTAAATAACTCATTCTCGATATCCATTTTGTCCAAAAAAGTACTCGCATTGAACATTTCATGATAGTTCATATCCTTAGAACCTACCAGTCCTACGTAAGAAAATTGATGAGCAGGGTTAGGTGTATGATTCGCATTCGGAGAAAAACCTGCACCGCAGCCAACAACCCCTTCCACAGCATTAGTTAACACAGCAACAGTGGTAGCCAACCTAGAGCCTCCAGAAAACCCAGTAGTATAAATCCTTTTTTCATCTATGCTAAAGGTTTCAAAAACAGAATTTAGAAGTCGATTCACGACGTCAAGGTTGTCCGAATTAAAATTCTTAGTATCATTCGAACAAATGAGAATATAACCAAAAGTATCTGCCGCTTCTTGAAACACAGAAACACCTAATGAACCTCTTGCCATCGGTTCAAAAATAAATAATACAGAGGATAATTCATTGACACTATATGACTTCGGAAGGTATAATGCATAGGTTTCATTGGACCCTACTACAGCAACTGAATCTTGAATAATTTCTTTCGGGAATATTCGATTCTGAGCATTACCAACGAGGCTAACACAAAGACACACAAGGAAACCGAACTTAGGCCACATAACTAGTACATTTAAAATGAGAATATACTATTAAATGAGCAGCCCTACAATTTGAGACAGTCTTGAAGCTTATATACTTACGCACTTACCGTTTACATATTCCTTCTATACTGCCCTCCTACCTCAAATAAAGCACTTGTAATCTGCCCTAGTGAAGTAAATTTACACACCTCCATAAGAGCTTCGAAAATATTTTCATTATTTACCGATTTACGTTGTAGCTCCTTCAACAACTTTGAAACAGTAGCCTCGTTTCGCTGGTTTAAACCTTCCACCACTGTAATCTGGTATTGCTTTTCTTCTTCGGTCGCACGAATTACCTCAGCAGGCTGTACTGTTGGAGAACCTTTACTACTTAAAAAGGTATTCACTCCAATAATAGGAAACTCTCCTGTGTGCTTTAAGGTTTCATAGTACAGACTTTCTTCTTGGATTTTTGAACGTTGGTACATGGTTTCCATTGCGCCCAATACACCTCCACGTTCTGTAATTCGATCAAACTCTTCCAAAACAGCGGTTTCAACCAAGTCTGTTAGTTCCTCAATGATAAAACTTCCCTGAATAGGATTTTCATTCTTAGCCAACCCTAGCTCTTTATTGATAATAAGTTGAATGGCCATTGCCCGACGAACACTTTCTTCGGTTGGCGTCGTAATGGCCTCATCATACGCATTCGTGTGTAAAGAGTTACAATTATCGTTTATCGCATACAATGCCTGAAGTGTAGTACGAATATCATTAAAGTCTATTTCTTGAGCATGCAGCGAACGACCGGACGTCTGAATATGATATTTCAACATTTGCGCTCGTGGATTCGCACCGTACTTATCTTTTAAGGCTTTAGCCCAAATCTTCCTTGCAACACGACCAATCACAGAATACTCAGGATCAATACCATTGCTAAAGAAGAAGGATAAATTAGGTCCAAACTTATTAATGTCCATTCCGCGGCTTAAATAATACTCCACATAAGTGAATCCATTAGCTAAGGTAAAAGCCAACTGTGTAATAGGATTGGCACCGGCTTCTGCAATATGATACCCCGAAATAGATACCGAATAGAAATTGCGGACACCTTTGTCAATAAAATACTCTTGCACATCTCCCATGAGTCTTAGAGCAAATTCAGTAGAAAAAATACAAGTGTTCTGTGCCTGATCTTCTTTTAAAATATCTGCTTGAACTGTCCCACGAACCTGCATTAAGGTCTCTGCCTTAATCCTAGTGTACACATCCGTAGGTAATACAAAATCCCCTGTAACACCCAATAACATAAGACCTAATCCATCATTACCCTCAGGAAGGTCACCTTGGTACTGCGGACGTGTTTTTCCTTTATAAAAAGTCGCAATTTTCGCTTCCACTTCGGCTTCAAGACCATGCTCCTTGATATATTTTTCACAGTTTTGGTCAATGGCTGCATTCATAAAAAATCCTAATAACATGGGCGCAGGACCATTAATTGTCATACTAACAGAAGTCATAGGGTGGCTAAGATCAAAACCTGAATACAGCTTCTTAGCATCATCTAAACAACAAATGGAAACACCTGCGTTTCCAATTTTTCCATAGATATCTGGACGGTGTCCAGGATCATTACCGTAGAGTGTTACACTATCAAAAGCTGTAGACAAACGCTTCGCCGGCATTCCTAAACTCACATAATGAAAACGACGGTTGGTGCGCTCTGGACCTCCCTCCCCTGCAAACATTCGGGTAGGATCTTCTCCCGTTCTTTTAAATGGATATAACCCAGAAGCGTATGGAAATTCTCCTGGCACATTTTCCTGTAAACACCAGCGTAGAATATCACCCCAAGCTTGGTATTTCGGTAATGCTACCTTCGGAATTTGACTATGCGAGAGGGATTCTGTATGGGTATCAATTTTAATTTCTTTTTCTCTTACCTTAAAACTATACACCGGATCAATATAGCGTTGTACCTTCGTCGCCCATCCCGTAATGATTTCCCAGTT
>JAHZIZ010000363.1 GCA_022601215.1 Bacteroidota bacterium | reverse complement strand
TTGATACATAAATTGTATTGCTTAATGCAGCCGGGGTTTATGGACTGGATGCAAATAATGAAACCCTTACATTGACTGAGGGAGGTGTATCTCAGACTTATACCATTACACGATTTAATGAAAATGAAGTGAGATTGGTCTTTGAAGAATCCGAGGTAATTGATGACTTGCCTTATTCGTTTAGAAGTGAGATTCATTTAAGAAGACAGTAATTATTCTCAACAAATACTAAAAAAGCGCTATCCATCGATAGCGCTTTTTTTATGCCTTTTTTGTTTTGCATTAAATTCTGCTCGCAACTCCCTCGTGGTGTGGGTTTTTTGATTAAAAATTCCGTAAATTCGCTGCCTGTTTACTTAAAGTGAGTAATACCAATAAAATACAAGGCTAGATGAGCACACCATTTAAAGAATACAAAGGCTTAGACCTCCCTGGATTAGGAAAAGATATCCTCGAATTTTGGAAAAGTGAAAACATTTTTGAGGAGAGTATTTCCATTCGTGAGGGGGCCGAACCTTACGTGTTTTTTGAAGGGCCTCCCTCTGCCAACGGATTGCCAGGTATTCACCATGTGATGGCGAGAACCATAAAGGATATCTTTTGTCGTTACCACACTCAAAAGGGGTACAAGGTAGACCGAAAAGCCGGTTGGGATACCCACGGATTGCCCATAGAACTTGGCGTAGAAAAAGAACTGGGGATCACCAAGGAAGATATTGGTGCTAAAATTTCTGTGGAAGAATACAACGCAGCTTGTCGTAAGGCCGTGATGCGCTATACGGATGTTTGGAATAAGCTTACCGAAAGTTTTGGATACTGGGTGGATATGGAAGATCCCTATGTAACCTACAAGTCCAAGTATATGGAGACAGTATGGTGGTTGCTGAAACAGATTTATAACAAAGATCTTTTGTACAAGGGATATACCATACAACCTTATTCCCCAAAAGCGGGAACGGGATTGAGTTCTCATGAGCTAAATCAGCCAGGGACTTATCAAGACGTAACAGATACTACTGTGGTTGCTCAGTTTAAGGCGATTGAAAGCAGCCTGCCAGATTTCTTACAGAAGTTTGACAACTTGCACTTTCTAGCCTGGACCACCACACCATGGACACTTCCAAGTAATACGGCATTAACCGTTGGACCTAAGATCGATTATGTGGTCGTTGCCACCTACAATCAATATACCTTCGAGCCTATCCATGTAGTGCTGGCAAAGAACCTCGTAGGGAAACAGTTTGGTGGTAAGTACGAACTTACAGAAGACCTAGAAACTTTAACGAATTACAATAAAGAGGATAAGAAAATTCCTTATTTTATTACCACAGAATGTAAAGGAACCGATTTGGTAGGGATCCGTTATGAGCAGCTATTAAATTATGCGTTACCAAATGACAATCCTCAGGATGCTTTTAGAGTTATTTCGGGAGATTTTGTGACCACTGAAGATGGGACGGGAATTGTCCATACGGCCCCAACATTTGGTGCAGATGATGCCTTAGTGGCCAAGCAAGCGACGCCAGAAGTGCCGCCATTACTGGTAAAAGATGAAAATGGAAACTTAGTTCCCTTAGTAGATCTTCAAGGGCGTTTCCGCCCCGAGTTAGGAGAGTTTGCTGGGAAGTATGTGAAGAATGAATATTATAACGATGGCGAAGCACCAGAAAAAAGCGTAGATGTTGAGCTTGCCATTAAATTGAAGATAGAAAACAAGGCCTTTAAGGTAGAGAAGTATGTACACAGTTATCCAAACTGTTGGCGTACCGATAAGCCTATCCTATACTATCCGCTAGATTCATGGTTTATTAAAGTGACCGAATTTAGAGATAGAATGCACAGTCTCAATGAAACCATTAATTGGAAACCTAAGGCCACTGGAGAGGGGCGTTTTGGGAATTGGTTGGCCAATGCGAACGACTGGAATTTGTCGCGTTCTCGCTATTGGGGAATCCCATTGCCTTTATGGCGTACAGAGGATGGTAAAGAGGAATTGTGTATTGGTTCGGTAGAAGAACTTAAAGCTGAAATGGGGAAGGCAGTGGCCGCTGGCGTACTTGAAAAGGATGTGTTTGAGGAGTTTGTAGCGGGAGATTTTTCCGAAGAAAACTACGAGACCATAGACCTGCATAA
Source organism: Bacteroidota bacterium (assembly GCA_022601215.1). GTDB lineage: Bacteria > Bacteroidota > Bacteroidia > Flavobacteriales > Flavobacteriaceae > Aureisphaera. The sequence continues at coordinate 6,245 of JAHZIZ010000363.1, read as the reverse complement.
GAACATCGTGGATCAGATTATTTTGGTGTCACCTTCTGGAAAACCAATGAAACGAGAAGCCGATCTAATTGACGTATGGTTTGACAGTGGTTCTATGCCGTATGCACAATGGCATTATCCTTTTGAAAATAAAGCGAAGGTTGAAGAGACATGGCGTAAAGCCGATTTTATAGCCGAAGGAGTGGATCAAACCCGTGGATGGTTCTATACCTTGCACGCAATTGCTACCATGATTTTTGATGATGTAGCCTATAAAAATGTGATGTCTAATGGTTTAGTGTTAGATAAAAATGGACAAAAAATGTCCAAGCGTTTAGGGAATGCTGTAGATCCATTTGAAACTTTAGATCAGTATGGTCCAGATGCACCAAGATGGTATATGATAAGTAATGCCAATCCTTGGGACAATTTAAAATTTGACACCGGTGGAATTTCAGAGGTGCGTAATAAGTTCTTCGGAACCTTATACAATACCTATAGTTTCTTCAGTTTGTATGCTAATTTGGACAATTTCAACTATAGTGAAGCGGATATCCCATTAAATCAGCGTCCTGAGATTGACCGGTGGATTCTTTCTGAACTCAATACCCTAATTGAAAAGGTAGATAAGTTTTACGCAGATTATGAACCTACAAGAGCTACAAGAGCTATTTCAGAATTTGTTCAGGAAAATCTAAGTAACTGGTTTGTACGTCTTAGTAGAAGACGTTTTTGGAAAGGTAGTTATGCAGAAGATAAAATTAGTGCATATCAAACTTTATATACCTGTTTGGTCACGGTTGCTCAACTAGGAGCTCCAGTTGCGCCATTTTTTATGGATCGATTGTATCGAGATTTAACCACTGGAACTGTTAATAATGCACCAAAATCTGTTCATCTCAGTAACTTTCCAGTAGCAGATGCGTCTAATATTGACAATGAGTTAGAACGGAAAATGCAACGTGCACAGACAATAAGCTCGTTAGTTTTATCGTTACGACAACGCGAGAAGATTAAAGTGAGGCAGCCACTCCAAAAAATTATGATTCCTGTGCTTGATAGCATGGAGCGTGAGGAAATAATGGCGGTTTCAAATTTAATCAAGAGTGAGGTTAATGTAAAGGAAATTGAACTTATTGACGAAGGGTCTGGTATTTTAGTGAAGCAGATTAAACCCGATTTTAAAAAATTAGGTCCTCGGTTTGGGAAAGATATGAAAGGTATCGCTCAGGCAATCAACAGCTTTGGACAGGAGGAAATTGCCACCCTAGAAAAAGAAGGTGAAATTTCTGTTTTGTTTAACGAAAAAAATGTTACATTGACCCTTGATGATGTGGTTATTAGCTCTCAAGATATTGAGGGATGGTTAGTAGCCAATGCAAATGGAATGACAGTCGCTTTGGATGTTTCCATTTCGGAAGATCTGAAAAATGAGGGGATTGCCCGTGAGTTGGTCAATAGAATTCAGAATCTAAGAAAAGATTCAGGATTTGAAGTAACAGACCGAGTTGAAGTGACTATACAACAAGATAAAAACCTAGAATCTGCAATTGAGCAGAATATAGCATACATTAAACAAGAAACATTGACGGAGGTATTACAATTTGAGGCTGACGTAGTAAATGGAACGGAAATTGCATTCGATGACATAACTACCAAACTAAGAATTAAAAAACATCAATAATTATGTCCCAGGAAGTTAAGAATCGATACAGTGACGCGGAGTTAGAATCATTTAGAGAGCTTATTCAAGAGAAGATTGATAAGGCTAAAGAGCAATTACAACTAATTGAAAGTGCTTATAAAAACGATGGAGGGAACGGTACAGATGATACCGCCCCTACATTTAAAGCCTTCGATGAAGGAAGCGAAGTAATGAGTAAAGAAACCTCATCTCAGCTGGCAATTCGCCAAGAGAAGTTTATTCGCGATCTTAAAAATGCACTTATTCGTATTGAAAATAAAACCTACGGTATTTGTAGAGTTACGGGTAAGTTAATTAATCCAGAGCGTTTAAAATTAGTCCCACATGCTACTTTGAGCATTGAGGCTAAGAACATGCAGAAATAACAATCTCCCATTTTGGGAATTTTATAAAATGAAAGCCCTTTAAATAGGGCTTTTTTTATGTTAAAATCTATCGTATATACCGCTTGTTTGTGCTTTGTATGCACAACTATAACTGCCCAAAAAGAGTTGATGAAATCGTGGGATGCGTCTAGTTTTGATAGCGTTGAGGTTATTAGCGATGAAGTGTTTGTAATTCGAGTAGTTTCCGCTCGTATCAATAGTATAGAAGTGGTAATTAAAGTTGAAGGCGAACATGCAGAACAGCTTGTTTTAGCTGTTTCGAAAGAGCAAAGAGTTTTAAGTATTGCTCCTGAGTTGCGACCGTATTTTAAAGCTCCAAACGATAAGCTAGCAGCTCATAAAGTGTTGTCGATAGAAATGGAAGTACGAGTTCCTGAGTCTTTTGAGTTTTATACTGAGGCCGCTATAGCAAGTGTTGAAGCTCATGGAAGCTTTAAGGGTTTTTCTGCGCAATTGCATGACGGAAACTGCACATTATTCAATTTTAAAGGAAACGCGGATCTATTTACCCGTCATGGAAATATTAAGGTATTTGCTCAAGACGGAGTAGGTGCTATTGTAACTTCTCAAAGAGGTAAAGCTGATAACAAGTTGATAAATCCGAACAGTATTTTTACAGTAGTGGCAAAAAGTGTTAATGGAGATGTAATAGTGATGCCCACCCAATAATAATTAATTACTTTTGCCCTTTCGGAAATACTATGACATTAAAAAAGTCCATTTTACTTATCATTCTTATCTTATTAATTGATCAAATTTCTAAGGTATACGTCAAGACACATTTCGTGTTGTACGAGCATTACGATCTCTTCAGTTGGTTTAGTATTCGTTTTGTCGAGAACGAAGGAATGGCTTGGGGGGCAAAGATACCAGGCCAATATGGAAAACTTATTTTAACGGTATTTCGTCTTTTTGCAATAACCGGAATTGGTTATTGGTTGTGGGACTCAAACCGCAAAAAGGGATCAAGTACGTTGCTGCTTGCTATTGCTTTTATTTTTGCAGGAGCACTGGGAAATATCATAGATTCAGTTTTTTACGGGCTTATTTTTGAAGATAGTGTCGGTCAGGTAGCTGGGTTGTTTCCAGAAGAAGCTTACGGAACACTTTTCCATGGAAAAGTAGTTGATATGTTCTCTTTTTCTTTCTTTAATCCCGTTTTTAATGTTGCCGATTTCGCAATTAGTGTTGGTGTAGGGATATTAATTGTATTCAATAAGAAGGCCTTTCCGAAGAAAGAGACAGCAGAGACTAAGGTTGATGACGTATTGTTAGAAGACTAGGCTACTCCAAGTTGCTTATTAAATATCGCTTCAAATTCATTAATATCTACTGGTTTGATTAAATAATCTGTTACCATAGAGAATTCCTTTGCGCGTTCTAGATCAAAGGGATTGATTGAAGAACTCACGATATATAAGGTAGTTTTGAAGTCCTTACCCGTTTTAATTTTGGTAAATGTTTCCAAAAATTTCCAACCATCCATAATGGGCATATTGAGATCTAAAAGGATAATTTCTGGGAAACTGTCTTCGGAAGAATGTTCCATTATTGGCGTAAAGTAATTAAGCGCCTCTTGTCCATTTTTAAACACGAGTAAATTTTCAGACAATCTTTTTATGTCGATGATTTTTTTTATGAGGTTGATGTACACATCATCATCATCAATAATACAAGCGAGTTTTATTGGAGGGCTTTGTAATTTCACCGTACAAAGATAAGGGCTTTTTAAAATTTAATTGTGAAAGTTGTACCTTCATTTACAATACTTTCTACAAAAATACTTCCCTGTAGTGTTTCTATCTGATTTTTGGTGATAAATAATCCAATTCCAATAGATTCTTTATCTAAATGAAAAGTTTGATACATATTAAAAATACGATCTCCGTACCTATCTAAATCGATTCCTAAGCCATTGTCTTTAATCATCAAATAGGAATTGCCATCTTTTTCATATGTGCATATATCAATAACGGGATGTCTGTCCGGGTGACTATATTTAATAGCGTTTGTGATAAGATTTAGAAGAATACTTTCTAAATATGATGGGATGTACTCAATTTCTGGAACCTCCGAAAAATCGGAAAATATTTCGGTTTCGGTACTTTCTATTAATCGGTTAATAGCATGAGAAATGTTTTCTAAGACATCCTGGAAGTTAACTAATTTCTTATCATCCAAGGAATGTTTTTGAGAAGTAACAATTTCATTTAGATGATTAATGGTTTCATTTAAACTTTCAGAAATATGAAATAAACTTGTTTTCAGCTCTTGTTCTTCTTTAGGCTCATTTATGGAATGTAATAGATCCAAAGTGAGCTGCAAATTACTGGCATGCGATCTTAAATTATGAGAAACAATATGAGCAAAGTTGAAAAGACGTGAATTTTGTGATTCAATGACTTTCAGAGAATTTTCTATGCTTATTTCTTTTAGTTTTTCTTCATTGATATCCTGAAAAACCCCTTGAATGCCTATAATTTCTCCAGCTGTATCATATACAGGTCTTCCAACCGCCTTAGCCCAGAACTCATTCTTATCATGAGTTATCATCTTTACTATGATAGAAAATGGAGTGCCCAAACTACAGGCCATAAAGGTTTCGGTAGCTTGTTCTTTATACTCTTGAGCATAAAAATCTAGAGCGGTTCTAAGAGAAGGGCGATAATCCTCGGGTGTGTTTAAAATTCGTCGGGCTCCAGGGTCTAAAAAACTCTTTTTTTCTTTGAAATTTATACTCCAACCTCCGGCACCCGTTAATTTAGCTACATCCTTGTAATAGAGGTTATTAAAAGGATTTTCTTCACTAAAAGGATGGTTGTTATCTACCAATATTGTTTTGCTCTTTTTATGAGTCAAAAAATTCATGCACATAGGATTTGGGATGTCTAAGATAGAGAAAATAATAAACCATAACAAATAAAGGGTTTAACCGTAACTTATTGATCTCTAAAATCGTACACTTTGTCTGGCGTAATACAGTAATCCAAGCGTTTGTCATTTGCTTGATTTGGAAGGTGATCCTCAGCTTCAAAAATTGACAATCCAATTTTGAGTGCATTCTCCGAACACTGTGCTAAAAACCGATCGTAAAATCCTTTACCATAACCAATTCTGTTGCCGTTTAAGTCGAAAGTAAGAAGAGGGACAAAGACTATTTCTATGCTCGAAGGAGGAATTTCAATACCAGAAACAGGTTCGGGAATGCCGTATTGTGAAGTAGCTAACGAAGTGTTTTCTTGTAATAAAAAATGCCGCATATTGCCATCTTTGAAATTGGCTTTCGGGACAATAATACTTTTATCTCTGCCTTGTAAGATGTGCAGGAGAAATTCAGTTTGTATTTCTTTTTTTTCTGAAATGCTTAAGAAAATATGATAGTAAGTCATCTCCCAAATAGGTAATGATAATGATTGATTGGCTATGGCCATACTTAAATCGTCAATGACATCCTCTGTGAGTGCTTCCCTTTTAGCAATGTACTTTTTTCTGAAGGCGTTTTTATCCATCACAACACTTCTGTAGAGATATGAAATAATGCATCTCCTTGGTATACCAATGGCGCTTCATTAGCATTAATTACAAAACCCTCATTTGGCGATTTCACCTTGTAGTATAATTTTCCATAGGGATCGGTAATTTGCCCTAAGACCTCTCCTTTCGTTATAGGACTTCCGGCTTTCACAGCAGATTTGAACATTCCTGAGGCATGGGCGCGCACCCATTTACTGTGGGAAATAGTAACGCTTTGTTTTTTAGGTGAAGAAACTTTAAATTGAGAACGTAGCATGCCCAAATGATCCAGAACTCGCTTAGATCCATTGACTCCAGTATTACTTACAACCGTGTCGATGGAATTTGATTTTCCTCCTTCAAAAAGTAATAGTGGAACCCCATTTTTCTGACATGCATTTCTAAATGACTTTTTCAAATTATTAGAATGTAAGATGTAAGGAGCGTTAAAGCTTTCTGCTAACGATTTTAACGTAGCATTCCCTTTTTCAATTCTAATATGTGGGACGTTGAATCGGCTTGAACCTCCCGTATGAAAATCCAAAATATAATCGGTATGCGGGATTATTTCATTCATTAGTTTGTAGGCCACCCTTGCCGCCAGAGAGCCGTTTTTACTTCCGGGAAATGAGCGGTTTAGATCTCTTCCGTCTGGGAATTCT
>JAHZIZ010000041.1 GCA_022601215.1 Bacteroidota bacterium | reverse complement strand
CGTTCCGGTAACATGAGGAGTTGCTCCAGAAGTGCCTCCAAATCCGCCATAGGTGTTCCCTAGAGCAGTTGTGTGCGCTCCAGCCCCTGGTGCACCAAGATCGATTGTTTCGGCTCCATAACCCGCAAAAAGCACTTTATTATCTGTAATATCCGTATTAGTTACGGTAATTAGGTATTCGCTAGGGCAAGCCGTCGGTAAATCTCCAATTACATCAACATCTTGGTTGTCATTAATCGTCGCTCCACAACTTAAAATTCCGTTTTCACCCAGCGTGTCATATAGCGCACACCATAATGGCGCATCTTCCGGATTACCAAAATCAACTCCCCAAGAAGCATTCGTAGAAACCACAAAAGCTCCTTCAGCCCCTTCACTTTCATTATATAACATTCTAGCTTCCAAGGCATAACTATATGCTTCAATCACTGCGGCTTCATTCGTATTAAAGTTATTCTTTATCACCATCACTTTTACATCCCAATTCACCCCAGCCACGCCGAGATCATTGTTCCCCTTAGCACCTACAATACCTGAAACAGGGGTTCCATGACCACCTCCAGATATATTGTCATCATCCGTAACGATACTCCAACCTCTGTAGTCATCTACATAGTTGTTGTTATCGTCGTCTATTCCATTATCTGGAATTTCAGCTTCATTGGTCCATAGATTGTCTTCAAAATCATCATGATTTAAGTCTATCCCATCATCGAGAACCGCTGCGACAATTACATTTCCATTCATTGTTTCTCCTCCTGTGGTGATATCCCAAGCTTCATCCGCATCAATATCTTTATCATCATCCTGAAAGTACTGCCATTGTTGATCGTACTGAGTGTCATTAGGAGTTGCTCGATTTACTACAAGATGGTTCTTTTGCGCCACCATTACGTAATCACTTTTGTACAATTCGCTGATAGCATCTGATTCATCAAATGAATTAGATTCCTCTAAGTGCAATAACCAAATATTTAAAGGCTTAGACACTAATTTAGCATCAGTAATTGAAATTTCCTGTATCGAATTTAATACGCTTGTATTTTGCGCTTCTTCCGTCAATTGAACAAGTACTTCGTTTTCCACATAACGGGCCTGTTCCTGTGCTAATCCTGCATATGCAAGCGATAGCATTGTAAATAATAATAACTTTTTCATACGGGTAGTTTTAGTTTTTTCTTGGTGTTATTTCTTTATTGGTCTGTGCTTCTTTCACTAAACTGGATTGTTTTAACAATCGAATTAAGGCAGTATCGCTCACCTTTTCAGCATCAAAACCAAATTGATGTATGTTCATAGGTCGACTTACTGTCTTCTCCTTTTTAAGCGAGTATTCCTTATAATTTTCTTCCAGTGTGCTGATGACGTTGTCACTATGCAGTTGCACTAGTACAGTAGTATGCCCCGTTGTCCCTGTATGCTCTTTACTCTTACAAGATAGTACCAGACTCACGAGCATTACTGCCATAATTGTCAATGCAAAAAATAACTTAGATCTGTTCATAATTCAAATCTAATAAGAAAGTAGTATGAATTTTCACTTTATTAGAAAACTATGAGAGGAACAATCACTTACTTGTTTCAATTATTAGGGTAAAACCCTACTCCATGAATCACTTATTACCAAACCATTAGTAATGTATAACACAATCTATGCTACCCCATAAATAAAAAAGCCTCTCCATAAAAATGGAGAGGCTTTGTATTTAAAAATGAAGAGATTTTACTTCCCGTCCATTTTATCTTTCAAGGCTTGAAGTGCTGAGTTAGCATCACCAAGAGTTGGTTTTGCTTCATCTGCTTGCTGCTTAGCTTTTTTAGCCGCTTGCTTCACGATCTTAGCTTCTTCTTCTTTATGAATGGTCATGTGAGATGCTACCACTTTCTTGAACTCTTTATTGAACTCAATAATTTGGAATTGTGCTTCTTCACCTTTCTTAAGGTCCGTTCCATCTTCCTTCTCTAAGTGACGCTTAGGCACAAATGCCGTAATATCCTCATTAAAGTTAATGATCGCTCCTTTGTCTACCATTTCATCAATACTAGCCGTATGCATAGAACCTACTGCAAATTCATCAGAATACTTATCCCATGGATTCTCTGTAGTTTGTTTGTGACCTAGACTCAGCTTACGCCCTTCTACGTCTAACTCCAATACGATTACTTCTAGTTTATCACCAATGTTTGTGAATTCACTTGGATGTTTTACTTTCTTAGTCCAAGATAGGTCGCTGATGTAAATCAATCCGTCAATTCCTTCTTCTAACTCTACGAATACTCCGAAGTTAGTAAAGTTACGAACGATTCCTTCATGCTTAGATCCTACTGGGTACTTCGTAGTAATATCAGTCCATGGGTCTGGCGTCAATTGCTTGATCCCTAAACTCATCTTACGCTCTTCTCTATCTAATGTTAAGATTTGAGCATTTACTTTATCTCCAACGTTCACGAAGTCTTGAGCGCTACGTAAGTGTGTAGACCAAGACATTTCACTTACGTGAATTAATCCTTCTACTCCTTCAGCAACTTCGATAAATGCACCATAATCTGCGATTACCACAACTTTACCTTCTACATTATCACCAACTTTCATCTCTTCTCCAAGAGCTTCCCATGGGTGAGCGTTCAATTGCTTAAGACCTAATTGGATTCTTGTCTTATCCTCATCAAAGTCAAGGATTACAACATTTAATTTCTGATCTAGCTCAACAATCTCATTAGGGTGGTTAATACGAGACCAAGAAAGGTCTGTAATGTGTACTAATCCATCTACACCTCCAAGATCAACAAAGACTCCGTAAGAAGTGATGTTTTTCACAACACCTTCTAATACTTGTCCTTTTTCTAACTGACCAATAATTTCTTTTTTCTGCTCTTCGATATCTGCTTCGATAAGGGCTTTATGAGAAACTACTACGTTTTTGAATTCGTGGTTGATTTTCACAACTTTGAATTCCATTGTTTTTCCAACGTAGATATCGTAATCACGGATTGGCTTCACGTCGATCTGAGACCCTGGCAAGAATGCCTCGATTCCAAATACATCAACGATCATACCTCCTTTAGTACGACACTTAACAAATCCGTTTACTACAGTTGCTTCGTCATGAGCTGCATTTACGCGATCCCAAGCCTTAATGGTACGAGCTTTACGGTGAGAAAGGATTAATTGTCCTGTTGCATCTTCACGCACATCAATTAATACTTCTACCTTATCTCCTACTTTAAGATCTGGATTGTAACGAAACTCATTTAAAGAGATAACTCCTTCACTCTTCGCATTGATATCGATAATCGCATCGCGATCTGTAATATGGATTACTTCTCCATCTACAACTTCGTCATCTAAAGTATCAACGAAATTCTCAGCAACTAACTTCTCAAACTCTTCTAACTGCTCACCATCTACAGGATCAATTCCCTCTTCATAGTTATGCCAGTTAAAATCTTTAAGGAATTTTTCTGGATTTTCTTGTTGTGCAGAAACTTCCTGTTTTGGAGCTTCTTCTACTACTGCAGTTTCAGTAGCGGTTTCTTTTACTGCTTTTGCGGCAGTCTTTTTTGTTTTTTCTTCAGCCATTTTATAATGAGCTTCCTTCGTTGAACTTCCCAATTTATATGGTCTTGAACCGCGAAAGGGTTTTGTATTCTGTGTTTTCTCTGAAATGATTACGACCTCCGCACAGAAGGGTTTTGTTTTATCTATAATTCCTCTCACTTTTCAGACTAGGTCGCTAAGAGGGCTGCAAAAGTACAGTTTCTTTTTAATATTTCAAAAAAAATAGAATATCAAATCTGCAGAAGAAATCGGCTCTCTTTTCCCTAATTTTGTCATCAATCAACTTACTGATTATGAAATCGACAGCATTTTATCTAATTCTTGTTATAAGTAGTCACAATTTTG
>JAHZIZ010000040.1 GCA_022601215.1 Bacteroidota bacterium | reverse complement strand
TTAGAAGAAGTGCTTAGACAACGATATGATAAAACTTTGGTGTTAGGTGTCGATACCGAAGGCGAAAAAGGCGCTGATTTGATTAAAAAATATACGTTGCAAAAATTTTCGATGAAGGTGAATGGAGCTCCTGTGAATCTCAATTATTTAGGTCATGAATATGATAATGACTTGGTTAAACTTTTTATTGAGGTAGACGATGTTTCAGAATTAAAGAGTGTAACAGTTAGTAATTCTATGCTTACGGAGGTGTTCGAAGAACAACAAAATATAGTACACGTGAAACGATATAAGAAAAGAAAAAGTTTGGTGCTGGACGGAGATAATCCTAAAGGAACGTTAAACTTCTAAATTTTGCTGAGTTAAATCAGTGAGAAAACCTATTTTTAAAGGCTTTTATATAATCAACAATCTATAATAATTATGAAATTAATTAAGTATGTATCGCTAGTCGCTTTGTTCTTGATGGCGGGTGTAACTTTCGCACAAGAAGAGGCCGATCAGGAAGAGCGTAAGCCTGGTCATTACAATAACAATCGGTTTAAACAATTATATGAGGAGTTTTCTACTCCCAATATGTACCGTTCAGGAAATGGAGCTCCAGGACCTAACTACTATCAGCAACAGGCAGATTATGTTATGAATCTTACGCTGGACGATAAAAATACAGTGTTACGTGGTGATGAAACGATTACCTACACCAATAATTCACCAGACGCTTTAGAATATCTATGGGTACAATTGGATCAAAATGTTAGATCGAGAGATTCTAAGTCACCACTTATTGAACCTGATGGTGCATTTCCTGCCGATATGGCTGGTAGCTTTGTAAATAAGTATATGGGTGAAGGTTTTGATGGAGGATTTAAGATTGAGCATGTAAAGGATTCTAAAGGGAGGGCATTACCGCATACCGTGAATCGTACGATGATGCGAGTGGAAATGCCAAAGGCTTTAAAGACTGGCGAGCAGTTTGTGTTCTCTATCAAATGGTGGTATAACATTCCAGATCATACGGTCGACCGTGCTCGTAGTGGGTATGAGAAGTTTGAAGATGGAAATAATGGATATGTGATTGCACAGTTCTATCCTCGTATGGCTGTATACAGTGATGTAGAAGGATGGCAAAATAGTCAGTTCTGGGGGCGTGATGAATTTGCGTTGCCTTTCGGGGACTTTGATGTAAGCATTACTGTACCAGCGGATCATACACTAGATGCTACTGGGAAATTGCTAAACAGAAAAGAAGTATTTAGCAAAGAAATGATGAAGCGTTTCGAAAAAGCTAAAAAGAGTTTCGACAAGCCGGTAATGATCGTAACTCAAGCGGAAGCAGAAGCAGCGTCTAAAGGTTTTGTTGCTAAAACAAAAACGTGGAAGTTTAGAGCGGAAAATGTTCGAGATTATGGATTTGCTACGTCTAGACGTTATATCTGGGATATGATGGCTGTTAAAATAGGCAACAGAGATGTTATGGCCGTTTCAATGTATCCACCAGAAGGAAACCCGTTATGGGAGGATTGGTCTACGAGAGTTGTAGCCAGTACCTTAGAGACTTACTCAAGAATGACTTTCAATTACCCATATCACAAAGCTATTTCTGTACACGCGAAGAATCAAGGAATGGAATATCCTATGATCTGTTGGAACTATGGACGTCCAGATAAGGATGGTAATTACAGTGAACGTACTAAGTATGGAATGTTTGGAGTGATTATACATGAGGTTGGACATAACTATTTTCCAATGATTGTAAATAGTGATGAGCGTCAATGGACTTGGATGGATGAAGGAATCAACACCTTTGTTCAATATGTAGCTGAACAAGATTTTGGTGAAAAATACCCAGAAGCCATTGCTCCTAATAAAAAATATCCATCCCGTCGTGGACCTGCCAATACCATTGTTGATTATATGTCAGGTAACCAAGATGAGATGGCACCAATTATGACTAAGGGACTAAACACTTATAGTTTTGGAGCAAATGCTTATTCAAAACCTGCGGTAGGTCTTAATATTTTACGCGAGACAATTATGGGGCGTGATTTATTCGATTATGCATTTAAGACCTATTCTCAACGTTGGATGTTTAAGCATCCTACTCCAGAAGATTTCTTCCGTTCTATGGAAGATGCTTCGGCCGTTGATTTAGATTGGTTTTGGAGAGCATGGTTCTTTACTACCGATTATACCGATATTGGAGTCACGGATGTAAAGAAATTTTATGTGACCTCAAAAATGAACACAGAGATCAAACAAATGATGGAAGCTCGTGGTATGAAGGAAAGTGATTTACCTCCTTTAGTATATTTAGTGGAAGAAGGAAGCGAAGATTATACGGAGGATATGAAAAATACAACCTTGAATGACGTTACGACGCTTCAGGAATTTATCATGGACAATATGGAGCCCGCAGAGCGCGCCAAATTGAAGAGTCCAAAGTTCTTTTATGAGATTACCTTTGAGAAGCCTGGAGGGATTCCTATGCCAATTATAGCTGAGTATACATACAGCGACGGTTCTACAGAGCGTGTAACTTATCCAGCGCAAATTTGGAGGAAGAATGATACTTCTGTAGGCAAAATGATTGCTTCAGAAAAAGAGATTACTAAAATTGTTGTAGATCCGGATGAGGAAACTGCAGATATAGACACTTCTAATAACAGCTGGCCAGAGAGCAAGAAGTTGGGAGAATTCAAGCAATTTAAAGATAAGGTTAAAGGACAATAGTCTTTTTTAACGAATGCTTATGGAGCCTCGTTCTTATGGAACGAGGCTTTTTTTTATAAAAAAATTAGTTCTCTTCACGACGGCATATTTTGTATCTTTGCTACATGCTAGTACAAACACTTCCTTTATTTATTAGTGGCGCCGAGATTGCTTTTGTACTCTTTATTGTGCTCATGGTATTTGGGGCTGATAAAGTGCCTGAAATTGCACGCGGACTTGGTAAAGGGATGCGTCAGATTAAAGATGCAACCAACGATATAAAAAGCGAAATTACCAAGAGTGCTGAGGAACAAGGTTTGGATATAGATATCACCAAAGACATTAAAAAAGAAATTGACAAGGTAAAAGAGGATGTAAACGATGTTACAGGTCCTATAAAACGTAGGTTTTAAATGCTGAAAACCTTTAAGGAATGGGACGAGAATTTACTTATTTATCTCAATAATCTGGGGACAGATTCTTACGATAGTTTTTGGGTGTTTTCGACTCAAATTGAAAGTTGGACTGCTCTTTTTCTCTTTTTCTCTCTACTAATTTTTTATTATCTTAAAAAGAAGAAAGGACTTCTCGTTTATGGAAGTGCTTTATTAATGCTCTTTCTAACTTTATTACTTACAGATACTACGAAGGCTCTAGTGGAGCGATTGCGCCCTAATAATACTCCAGAAATAGTCAACTTGATAAGGGTTTTACAGTACCCGGAAACCTATAGTTTCTTTTCAGGACATGCCTCAACAAGTTTCGCAATTACAACTTTTTTAGTGCTTGCAATTCGCCCGTTTAATCGTTGGATATATCTAGCATACCTATGGCCTTTAGTATTTGTGTCGAGTAGGATATATGTTGGAGTACATTATCCAAGTGATATTTTAATTGGCGCTTTGGTAGGAACACTAATGGCAATCTCTATTTGGGCTTTACTGCAGCGTGTTATTCCTCGAGTTTAGATTTTTTTATATCTTGAGGGGGACAAACCAATCAAACTATTTACATGAAAAAATTAAAATTAGGGTGGGCGCTAGCCATAGCTGTACTCGCCGTATCTTGTACGCAAGAAAATTTGGATATTAATGAAGATCAATCTGCAGCAAAGCTGGTAAGTACTCCACAGGAATTACTATCCATAGAGGAAATCAACAAAGTGATTGAGGCGGAACTTCAAAGAACGGGTGATTTTAGCTGGAGTACTACTACCAATCAAGTGTTATGGAGTGCTACGGTGCACGGAGCAGGAATTTTATCAGTCGGATATGGAAATGAGGGTGAGAGCTTCCGAACGGCCAATGATTCTCGTTTAACTGCTATAAAAAATACCCTTATTTCTGAAATAGTTTCTTCAGAAAAAACCTCAGTCAAAAAGGTACTTATTGAAGACGATCCAGTTCTGAATGTAATCGATGTTCAAGTAACTTCATTAGCCACCATAGCGGCGCTTCGGAATCGTGCAAATATCCGATATATTGAGCCAAACGGCTATTCTTTTTTTACCAATGAAGCGTATCCACAAAATCAATTTTCCTCAAGTGGTTGTGATAAAGATGGCCAAAATTTAAATGGAAATGATTTTCGAACAATAGCGCCAGGCAGTTTAGTGAGTTGGACTTTTGATGAGCATAATATAGAGCAAGCTTGGGCACATAGTACAGGTTCCGGAATCACTGTAGGACTCATTGATACTGGAGTTTCTCAGAGTCAGTCATTGTTAGGAAGCAACTTTAACGATGGGGCGAGTAGCGGTAGAAGTATTCAAAAGTATGGTACATTCATAGATTCTCCTTGGTGGTGGAGTAACAATTATGATGGGCCACACGATAAATGTGGACATGGAACAGGGATGGGCGCCACTATCGCTTCGCCAAGAAACAACGATAATCAGCCTGTAGGAGTGGCTTATAACTGTAACTTAGTTTCTTATCGTGCCACCGAGGATGTGGTGTTAAATGATTATCATGAGCGTAAGGGTGTTAAAGATGCTTTAGTACAACTAGGAAATAGGAGTGATGTTAAAATAATTTCAATGTCTGTAGGGTACCCCTGGTCTATAGGTAATGTAAGAGACGGTGTGATTTATGCCTATAACCGTGGGAAGCTTATTTTTGCTGCAGGAGGAACGTCAACGACATTTACCAATTGGTATCCAGTGATTTTTCCGGCAAGTATGAATGAGACTGTGGCTGTTACAGGAATTACGGATGATGGTACGTACCAACAGTGCGATACTTGTCATGATGGTAGCGAAATAGAGTTTACTATTGTAATGGAAAGAGATAATGACAATGGTAGAACTGCAACGGTATTAGGTTTTTATGAAGGAGATCGCGATTATGTTGGTGGATCTTCAGTGGCGACAGCAACAACTGCGGGTATAGCAGCTTTAGTATGGTCTAAGTACCCAGGGTGGAATAGAAGTCAAGTATTAAATAGACTGCGTCAAAGTAGTGAATTTTACCCCACGAAAAGTAGTACTAAAGGGTATGGAAATATTGATGCCCTTCAAGCAGTTCAATAATCATTATGTTATAAACTAGAAAAGCCCAGAATCTCCTCAGTTCTGGGTCTTTTCTTTTGTTCTAGGTATTACTACCAGAATCTATTTAGAAAAAAAATCTTTAAAGGAGCGAGACCCTTCCCAAGCCGGCTACGCCTTGAGTGAGGCCTCGCATTTTTCTTATTGAGGATATACCATAAAGCTAAAGGCACTGTCTCTAGCTGTTCCAGTGGCATCTTGAATTCTAACGGTAAAAGAATTGGCTCCTGTGGTTTCGTAGCCTGCAATTTCAGGAGTACCAAAACCGATGGTGAATGGAGTTATGGTGACAATGGTATTGGCAGGATTGGAATCCAGGTTAAGAGTAATTTCATACACTCCAACCGCACTATTATTTACAGATGAAATGCCGTACCCGCTAGAGATTCCACCAACCGAATCGATGCTTCCATAAGCAATAGGCAATGAGTTTCCGTAGAGCGTGTTAGCAGCAGGATTGGTAGTAGTTTGAGTAACTTCCACATGTCCGCTTGTCGTAAAGTCACCTGTACTCAAGGCTACACTGGCATTGATGGCTCCTCCGGCCATAAAAGTGACATCGTCTACAGCATCGCTATATCCAATACCCCATCCTGGAAAAGCAGGAGAGTGCTGGGCAATCATTTTATCAGGATTGTTAGTTCCTGATCCAAAAATCATCACCTGGGCGCTTTGCTTACTATGTAATGCAGTAGCGACACTTCCTATGGAAGTTTCTCCAACGGCTGTTCCGTTTAAACTTACTTGTAACCATGCATCAATGTCTAACCAGTTTACATCAGCTAGAGAATTTACAGCGCCAACTTGTGCAGAAAATACGCCATTGGCATCCGTGTTAAGGTTTTGAGTTTCACTAAATACAGCAGGTCCGCCAGCTCCGTTTCTAATTTCAAAATCTAAAGTAACGGCTGCATTGGTAATTAATACGCCGCCAGCATCTCTTGCAACAGCTTGGTAATTAATTAATTCGGCTGCTGCAAAACGGTGTTGAGTGTTTTCTTCTACGGTCTGTATGTGATTTGCTTTTAAATCGTTAGATATTGTAGTTGGCATGTTATTAAGACCTTCTTGAGAAAAGGTAATAGCGGTCACTAATAATAAGGTGACCAAAGCGATATATGATAAATTAGTTTTCATGGTGTTTGATTTATTGTTTGATAATTTTGAATGTTTTCGATTGTTGCGTTGCCTTCGTGGTGAGGACCATTAAATAAGTGCCTCTACTCAATGAATCTAAGTCAAGGATTTCTGAATTGGCGGTCTCTCGTAATTCTCGCCTCAGCACCGCTCTACCTTGAATATCAAAAAAGATGATAGAAAAATCCTGTCCCATCATATCAGTGAATTCGATAGTTAATTGATTGTTAGCAGGATTAGGATACACCGTTGCTTTAGTGTCCAATGTAAAGTCTCCGCTACTAAGGACAACCCCTTCAATGGCGCCTAACCAAAATCCTTGTCCTAAAGATTCTGAGTTGTTGATAGCTCCTATCACAGGTTCACCGAGGGTAAAGCTCAGGGTATTTGAAGCTCCACTTATGGTTGCACCCGCATTGGCTATTACAGTCTGACTCAAACTTTGAGCTTGCGACATGCTAGTAAAAGCAAATGCAATGAGTAAAACATAAATTGTTTTCATAATGATTGTATTTAATTCTTACTTATTAGTATTTGTAATCAACCGGTTTAGAGTGT
>JAHZIZ010000362.1 GCA_022601215.1 Bacteroidota bacterium | reverse complement strand
ATGCCATTTACATCTACGCCATTTTGGGCCTATTTGTAAATCTATTTTTATTAAAAGATCTGCTGGTCGTGGGCAAAATTCCCATGTTCGAAAAGAAAAAATATATTACGCTTATCTTTTACATTATTAGTGGATTTGTGTTTCTTGCACTTATTCCTTTCAGAAATGGAACTTATGAAGTCTGGCTAATTATCGGTGTTTTTATTCTTATTTGGGCCAATGACAGCTTCGCTTATCTTATTGGTAAAAATTTTGGTAGACGCAAATTACTGGAGCGAGTTTCACCTAAAAAAACCGTTGAAGGTTTTCTAGGAGGGTTTATAGGAACCTTTATAGCAGGATTTATTATCTTTAAGTACACCCAACTACTCTCCTTGGGAGATTGGTTATTAATGGCCGCCCTTGTTTCTGTGTTTGGAACTTTTGGCGACCTTATCCAATCAAAGTTTAAGCGACAGGCTGGAGTTAAAGACAGCGGGACATTAATGCCTGGTCATGGAGGAATCTATGATCGGTTAGATAGCGTTATCTTTGTGAGCCCATTTATTTATGCATTTTTAGAAATTACAGCCTATGTTTCATAAGGAAGGACATAAAATTATCGTAATAACCTTTATGCTAGTGGTAGCGGCTAGTTTAGCCGTCAACCATTTTGTAGCCATAGAATGGCTTCGTATAGGACTCTTAGTTGGCATTATGATACTCCTCGTATTGATCTTGCAGTTTTTCAGAAACCCAAAAAGAAATTTTACACTCAATGAAGCTCAGGTGCTCTCCCCTGTAGATGGAAAAGTAGTGGTTATTGAGGAAGTATATGAAAAAGAATACTTTCAAGACAAACGTCTTCAAGTATCTGTTTTCATGTCTCCCCTTAATGTACATGTTACTCGATTTCCTGTGGGAGGAAAAGTGAGTTTTAGCAAATACCACCCAGGCAAATACCTCGTGGCATGGCACCCTAAAGCAAGTGAAGAAAATGAGCGCACCACTGTAGTTGTGAAGAGCGAACAATTTGGAGAAGTATTACACAGACAAATTGCGGGTGCTTTGGCGAAACGCATTGTAAACTACGCAGAAGAAGGTCAGGATGTATCCCAGTCAAGCGAAAGTGGCTTTATAAAATTTGGTTCTCGTGTAGATGTATTTTTACCATTAGACGCGAAGATAGATGTCGCTCTAAATGAAGTTGTAAAAGGCGGACTTAGTGTGCTAGCCCACAAATAATATGACACCAGAGGAACTCGATATCGCCTTTACCAATGCTGTTGCCAGTATCAATGCGCACACCGAACCTTTTCCTGCCGATGTCCTATTAAAATTGTACGCCTACTACAAACATGCCACTAATGACCAATCTACTCCAAGTAGTAGCAACCCTTTAATTAACGCCTTTAAAACAAACGCCTTGTTTCAAACACAAGGACTTACGCAGGCCGAAGCCAAGAACCTATATATAGAAGCGGTGAATCAATATTTTTTATATAGAAAATAGCAAGCTCTTTGATGTAACAATTCGCCTATGAACCGTCAAGTCAAACTACTCATCCCAATTCTTATCCTTATAGGATTTTTCCTTGTGGGCTATTTTAACAAATATGCCATCAAGAACTATTTTGACAGCAAGGATCGGATATATTGGTCAAAGGACGTTAGCATCACTTATAACGATTATCAGGACTCTCCAAATGCAAACTACAACACCTCCCCTTTTCATGGGTTGAATTTAAGTACGGACAACATTAAAGATGCTTATGTACGAGCCTTCTTCGATAAGAGTCAATCCTGGGCAAAGGATACATTAGCTTATAACTTTAAAAAAGAGAATGAATTACAGCAGCTACGTTTTAATTTGTACGAAGCATATGCAAGAAAATTTAATGCGAAAATTGACCTTATTAGAAACGAGCGTTCAACTAGCATCCGAAATCTAGAAGCTATTGGCGATGCACTCTATTCTGAATTGCGTGTAATAGACGATCTATTATTTAATGAGTCTTTATCAGTAGATGAGCGTTTGCAACTATATAGACCCCTCGTAGACAGCCTTTTGACTGCCAGTGACAAATAGGTCATGATCTTGGTTTTTTAAACTATAATTTAAGCCCCTAGCCCTTTCAAGCTAGCCTTAATCGTCTCAATCTTCGCTAAGGCGTCTGCTTCTTTTTTTCGTTCGTTCGCCACTACTTGTTCCGGTGCACCATTGACAAACTTTTCGTTTTTCAACTTACCTTGTACCGAACGTAAAAAACCTTCATTGTATTTCAATTCCTCATGTAACTTAACAATCTCTGCTTCCACATCGATCGCCCCGCTTGTAGGAATAAAATATTCATTGGATTTTACACGAAAGGTTAAAGCACCTTCAAGGGATTGATCAACGTAATTAAGCACATCGATATTACCTAATTTAGAGATTACTGAATCAAAGCGTTCACTGGCCTTTTCAGAATTAATCACTGACAAGTCAATAGTATCCTTAAAAGAAATGTTTTTTTCCTTTCGAATGGTACGAATTCCTGAAATCACTTCCGTTGCGAAGTCGAAATTCTCTATCAATGCTGCATCAAACCCAGAAGCTTCAGGCCAAGAAGCTACAATAAGCGCTTCTTCTGTACTACGAGGTGTTATATGTTGCCAAATCTCTTCAGAAATAAAAGGTACAAAAGGATGTAGTATTTTTAGATTATCCTCTAATACTTCTATCACCGCTGCATAGGTCGCAGCTGCGATAGGTCTCCCAAAAGCAGGTTTTACCATTTCCAACAGCCAAGAACAGAAATCATCCCACACTAATTTATAGGTAGACATTAAGGCGTCACTAATTCTATATTTGCTGTAGTGATCTTCAATCTCAGCAAGTACTTTCTGAAATTTATTTTTGTACCACTTAATAGCGATAACTGCAGTTTCGGTTGCTGCTTCTGTTTCTGAAATTTCCCATCCATCAATAAGACGGTACGCATTCCAAATTTTATTCACAAACCCACTACCCTGTTTACAAAGGTCTTCATCAAACATCAAATCGTTCCCTGCAGGTGAACTCAATAACATACCAACACGAACTCCATCGGCTCCATATATCTTCATTAATTCAATAGGGTCTGGTGAATTCCCTAGTGACTTACTCATCTTTCGACGTTGCTTATCACGCACAATCCCCGTTAGATAGACATTGGTAAAGGGTTTCTCATTTCGATATTCGTATCCAGCGATGATCATACGTGCCACCCAGAAAAATAAAATTTCAGGTGCCGTTACCAAATCGTTGGTAGGATAGTAATAGTTTATTTCAGCATTATCTGGCTCCAAAATACCATTAAACACACTCATAGGCCATAACCAAGATGAGAACCATGTATCTAAAGCATCTGGATCCTGAGTTAAATCTTTAGCCGTTAATGCGTCATTTCCCGTAGCTTCTTTTGACAAGACAACAGCCTCCTCTAAAGATTCAGCAACCACAAAATCTTCCTTTCCATCTCCATAGAAATAAGCAGGTATTTGCTGCCCCCACCACAATTGTCTACTAATATTCCAATCGCGAACATTTTCCATCCAATAACGATAGGTATTGATAAACTTTTCAGGAACGAGATGTACATCTTTTTCCAAAACAGCATCTAATGCTGGCTGAGCCAATTCCTTCATTTTAAGGAACCATTGATCACTTAACTTTGGTTCTATAACAGCGCCGGTACGCTCACTGGTCCCTACTTTATTATTGTGCTGTTCCACTTTAGAAACCACTCCCATTTCATCTAACTCCTTGGCAATCTCTTTTCTCGCAACAAAGCGATCTTTTCCTTGGTAATGCATTCCGAAGCTATTTAACGTAGCGTCATCGTTGAGCACGTCAATTACTTCTAAGCCGTGCTTATCACCCAGTATTTTATCATTTTCATCATGCGCAGGCGTCACTTTAAGACAACCTGTACCAAATTCCATAGTAACATAATCATCCTCAATTATAGGAATAGAACGATTACAAATAGGAACAATCACTCGCTTCCCCTTTAAATGTGTATAGCGCTCATCATTCGGATTAATACATACAGCAGTATCACCCAAAATTGTCTCCGGACGTGTAGTAGCAATTGTAACAAAATCGTCAGTCCCTTCAATTTGATACTTCAGATAGTATAAATTTCCTTGTTTTTCCTCGTAAATCACCTCTTCATCACTTAGGGTAGTTTTCGCTTGAGGGTCCCAATTTACCATTCGGTATCCCCTATAGATGTTACCTTTTCGATACAAATCTACAAACACCTTGATCACTGAGGCGGACATATGATCATCCATTGTAAAACTAGTACGATCCCAATCACAAGAAGCACCTAACTTCTTTAACTGCTCCAAAATAATACCGCCATGCTTATGAGTCCATTCCCAAGCGTGTTCTAAGAACTCCTCACGGCTTAAGTTGGCTTTGTCAATCCCTTCCTGTTTTAGCTTGTTTACCACCTTAGCTTCCGTAGCAATAGACGCATGATCTGTTCCTGGCACCCAACAGGCATTATACCCTTGTAGGCGGGCACGTCTAATCAATACATCTTGGATGGTATTGTTCAACATATGTCCCATATGAAGGACACCAGTAACATTAGGTGGCGGAATGACAATTGTATAAGGCTCTCTTTCATCCACTTCACTATGGAAATAGTTGTTCTTCATCCAGTAGTCATACCACTTATCTTCTACGTTTTGAGCGTTATATTTTGCCTCTAAAGCCATTTTTGGTCTAATTTTTGAAAAGTAATGTGCAAAAGTAGGTATATCCTATATATTATGAAATTATTAAAGTGGATAACTTCTTTTGTAGGTTACGGAAAAGTTACCTACTTTGGTAATCCCAAAAATCTAAATGAGATGAAAAAAATTATGTTAATTGCAGTGTTGGCTTTAGTAAGTTTCGCTGCTCAAGCACAAGCTAAAATTGAATTTAAAACAGAAACCATCGACTATGGCCAAGTAGCTAAAGGGGCAGATGGCGTTCGTATTTTTGAATTCACTAATACAGGAAACGAACCTTTAATTGTTAGCGACGTTAAATCTAGCTGTGGGTGCACAGTGCCTGAAAAACCAAAAGAGCCAGTTGCTCCTGGTGCCACAAGCAGTATTAAAGTAAAATATGATACGAAGCGAGTAGGTAAAATTAGAAAGACCGTTACTGTTTATTCAAATGCGACCGAACCTATTAAAGCCCTTAAAATTAAAGGTGAGGTGATGGATGACAAAAGTGTTTTAGAGAAAACCAAATAATACAATATTTCAATTATTGAAAGACCGTTCTCCTTCCAGAGAACGGTTTTTTTATATCACCTCCTTTAGAACAAATTTCTTCTTAAAAATAGTGCCATTTCTGTTGATCACCACGGTAATTCTTCGTCCACTTTTAGAAGAGAACAATGCTGAAATATTGCTTAATTCGTATTTATAAACGGCTTTCCCATTAATAGAGATAACTTCATCTCCTTTTTTAATCCCCTGTTCATCAGCAGGAGAACCTTTTCTCACCTCCGCCACCACGTATTTAGGAGCTAGAAAAAATGAAAATATAGGTTGTAAATTAAAACTAATGGCTCCAGCCGTATTTGAATCACTCAAATTTAAAGAGCTTGCATTGCCATCCTGTTTCTCGGAAGCAGCCACCATCCCGTCATGTTCTATAACCAACCCTGCCATATTATAATGAAAGGGATTGTCAAAAAATTTATTCCGCTTCAATTGGAGCTTCTGCTCACCGTAGTCCATAATCATTGTAAAACGTTTCAATATTTCACTCCCCAATGTGCCATCACGTTCTTTAAAAGTTCGCATTGACTCTCGTGCCAAACTATCGGGATAAGAAACATTTACATTGCTTAAAACATGGTTCCCTAAATGAACTTTCTCCAGTTTTGAACGTTTGCCATAAACAGCACCACTCAACCCTAATCCAAGAAAATCTTCAAAATAATTTTTAGGGTCTTCAGTAATACCCGCATCTTCATCGAACAGCCATAGGGCATCGCTCGCACCAGTATCAACTAACAACACAGCATCTTTGGTCACTGTTCCTATCCCCAATTTATTTTGAATATAGGGTTTCCTTCCTATCATTCTTATATCAAATGAAATACAAGATCTACACGATTTTCGCTTGTAGAGAATTGGATTGTACATCGTAAGTT
>JAHZIZ010000039.1 GCA_022601215.1 Bacteroidota bacterium | reverse complement strand
TGCATATAAAAAAGCCGCTCCTAGGAGCGGCTTTAAGCGAAATAGTGTGTTTATAAATAGGCTTTCGCCTTATTTTACTTTGTTTACAATGGCTTCAAAAGCCTCTGGGTGATTCATCGCTAAATCTGCAAGTACCTTACGGTTCAATTCGATTTCATTAGCTTTCAATTTCCCCATAAACTGTGAATAAGACATTCCGTGTTGTCTAGCACCTGCATTAATACGGGTGATCCACAAAGCGCGGAATGTTCTCTTCTTTGCACGACGGTCTCTGTAAGAATATTGCATTGCCTTATCAACGGCATTTTTAGCAACTGTCCATACATTTTTACGTCTTCCAAAGTATCCTTTGGCTTGCTTAAGAACCTTTTTTCTTCTGGCTCTTTTAGCAACTGAATTTACTGATCTTGGCATAATTTAATTGTTTTTTGTAGCAGGCGTGCGATAATCGCCACTTTTGTTATTCACTTAGCCGAAGCTTCGGAATAGCCATACTCCAGGGTTTAAAAATTTGTTTTAACCGGTTAGGCGATTACTTCATTCGAAGCATTTGCTTAACATTACTTTCGTCGGCCTTATGTACTACTGTATCATGAGTCAACGCTAGCTTACGCTTTTTTGTCTTCTTTGTTAAGATGTGACTTTTAAACGCATGCTTTCTTTTAATTTTACCAGTACCTGTAAGCTTAAAACGCTTCTTAGCACTAGATTTTGTTTTTTGTTTAGGCATCTTCCTACTGTTTTTACTTATTTCGCTACGCTCTCCATATGAAGAGTGTTTTTTTATAATGACTCCGTGCGGAGATTATTTCTTTTTTGGTGCGATGAACATCGTCATACGCTTCCCTTCTAATTTTGGCATTTGCTCTACCTTTCCAAAATCTTCTAAATCTTGAGCCAATTTTAATAATAAAATTTCTCCTTGATCTTTGTAGATAATAGAACGTCCTTTAAAGAAAACATACGCCTTTAATTTGGCACCGTCCTTTAAAAACTTTTCTCCATGCTTCTTTTTAAAAGCGTAGTCGTGATCGTCGGTGTTAGGTCCAAACCTAATTTCCTTGATTACTACTTTAGTCGCTTTGGCTTTTAATGCTTTTTCTCTTTTCTTTTGCTCGTATACAAATTTCTTGTAATCCATAATCTTGCAAACCGGTGGGGTTGCATTTGGCGAAATCTCTACAAGATCTTCTTCCTGTTCTTGAGCAAGTTCAAGCGCTTTTTTAAGAGGATAAACTCCTACTTCTACATTATCTCCAACTAAACGTACTTCTTGTGCACGGATTTTCTCATTAATTCGGTGTTGATCCTCCTTAATGATTCTGGCTGGGCCTCTGCTTCTTTTTCTACGTATTGCTATGGCGTTGTGTTTTTAAATTAAACGTTAAACTCTTTAATAGTCTTTTTTACTTCTGTTTGTATCAATGCTACAAACTCTTCAATCTTCATAGTACCTAAGTCTCCTTCAGAATGTTTTCTTACAGAAACCGTACCATCTTTTGCTTCCTGCTCTCCTACAATCAACATATACGGTACTTTACTCATTTCAGCTTCCCGTATTTTCTTCCCAATCGTCTCGTTACGATTGTCCGCAAGGGCGCGAATTTCGTCATTTTCCAACAAATTTAAAACTTTTTCTGCGTATTTTTCATATTTCTCACTCAAAGACAGGATACTAACCTGTTCTGGCATCAGCCAAAGAGGGAAATTTCCACCTGTGTGTTCTAGTAAAATAGCAATAAATCGTTCCATACTTCCAAAAGGAGCACGGTGTATCATAATAGGTCGGTGAAGCTCATTATCACTACCTTTGTAGGTGAGGTCAAAGCGTTCAGGTAAGGTATAATCTACCTGAATAGTACCTAATTGCCAACTTCTTCCCAAGGCATCTTTTACCATGAAATCTAGTTTGGGGCCGTAAAAGGCCGCCTCTCCAGTTTCCACAACAAAATTCAACCCTTTAGCTTTGGCGGCATTCAGAATTGCGTTTTCGGCTTTCTCCCAATTTTCTTCGTCGCCAATATATTTGTCTGGATTATCTGGATCCCTTAATGAAACTTGAGCCGTAAAATCTTCAAAACCTAAAGAGCCAAATACGTGCAGCACGAGATCAATTACCTTCATAAACTCATCGTCCAATTGATCTGGAGTACAGAACAAATGGGCATCATCTTGAGTAAAGCCTCTTACCCTAGTAAGTCCATGTAGTTCACCACTCTGTTCGTATCTATATACCGTGCCAAACTCGGCATATCGTTTTGGAAGATCTTTATATGACCAAGGTTTGCTGTTATAGATCTCACAGTGATGTGGACAGTTCATAGGTTTCAATAGGAATTCTTCATCCTCTTTGGGTGTTTTGATAGGTTGAAAACTATCCTCTCCATATTTGGCATAATGTCCAGAAGTTACATAGAGTTCTTTTTGTCCAATATGAGGAGATATAACCATTTCGTACCCTGCTTTCTTTTGCGCAGCTTTTAAGAAATTCTCTAAACGTTCTCTTAGCGCAGCACCCTTGGGAAGCCATAAAGGTAATCCTTGTCCTACTTTAGCAGAAAAGGTGAATAATTCTAATTCTTTTCCTAACTTTCTATGGTCCCTTTTTTTAGCTTCCTCCAATAAGGTTAGGTATTCAGTCAATTCCTTTTGTTTCGGAAAAGTGATACCATAGACACGGGTGAGTTGTTTGTTGTTTTCGTCTCCTTTGTGGTATGCTCCTGCAACACTTAAAATTTTAACTGCTTTTACAATACCAGTATTCGGAATATGTCCCCCACGACATAAATCGGTAAAACTGTCATGATCACAAAAAGTAATGCTACCATCTTCTAGGCCGTCAACCAACTCTACTTTGTATTCGTTTTTACCCTCATAAAAAGCTAAAGCTTCAGCTTTGGATACAGAACGCATTTTGAAATCGTGCTTGCCTCTAGCAATTTCTAACATTTTATCCTCAATGGTCTTGAAGTCTTTTTCAGAAATGACATCTTCCCCTAAATCCACATCGTAATAGAATCCTCTTTCTATGGCAGGTCCTACCCATAGCTTTACACCGGGATAGAGTTGTTCCAGAGCTTGTGCTAAGATGTGAGCAGAAGAGTGCCAAAATGCTTTTTTACCATCTTCATCTCTCCATGTAAATAAGATCAAGCTCCCATCTTCGTTAAGAGGCGTTGAGGTTTCCACAGTAGTTCCATTATATGAAGCAGATATAACATTTCTAGCGAGACCTTCGCTAATGCTTTTGGCAACATCCATAGGACTTATACCAGCCTCAAAATTCTTTACACTTCCATCAGGTAAGGTAATTGCGATCATAGTTTGCATATTAAGGCGCAAAGATACTACGACTTTCTTCGTTTTACAATATGAAGTTTGTTGTTTGTTTTATCTTTTTTAAGAGGGAAGTATGAGTTGTTGGTTGGTTGGTGTCCCCGAATCCTCGGGGTCGGGCTTTCCGTTGTAGTAGTGCTTCATAGCCGCTGTTCAGCACTAGCTGTCACTGCAATCCCTGACACAGCAGAAATGTGCATATAATATATAGGTATAAAGGGGGTGAAAAAAAGTTTTGAAGCTAAATAAAGGGCGTTCAAATGATTAGCTTTCTGAGGTGAAAAAACTTTAAAAAAACTTACTGATTTTATTGTGAAATAGAAAATAGCTTCTATCTTTGCACCCGCTTTGAAAGGGAATATAATCTGATTAGGAGTTGAGTAAAACACGTTCTTTTTAAGTCTTGTAAATTTTTTCAAAATATTTTTAAAAAAG
>JAHZIZ010000361.1 GCA_022601215.1 Bacteroidota bacterium | reverse complement strand
AGTCTATCTCACAGAAACGGATCTTCAAGGGCCGGAAGCCATATGCCAGAATGATTTGGTTACATTCGAATTCGAAACTTGTGTTTCTCCTCCTGTAAGTAGCTGGGAAGTTTCAGACAATCTAGAAATAATTACTTCAGATGATTTTTCAGTAACGGTGAGATCCATAAATTCTTCTAACAACACAGGTTCTATTACAGCAATATATCCATATCAAGCCGTACAAAAGGATGTATGGGTCGGTAAACCAGGGCCACCATCATACCTAAATGGACCAGAACTAGTTCCTTCTGGTGGTCTCGTTCAATACAATGGTGGAGTAGCTCAAGGTGCTTCTTCCTATCAATGGTGGCTACCACATCCCTTTGAAATTAGAAACCCTTTCGACCTATTTGGAGACCATTGGCAAGTACATCCGAGCGCAGGAAGATCCACGCAGGTGTTCACTGGATATGCCGGAACGGATGGATTGGTCCAATTAATAGGAGAAAACGAATGTGGACTAGGAAGCGCGGCTATCATGGAGGTAAGTCATGGCACTGGAGGCGATGGAGATCCTCCACTACCTGTGTATCCTTACCCAAACTCCTCGAACGAGGCATTCAAATTAGACTTTAGCTACTATGAGGAAGGCTCCTATGGTATTTTCATCTATGATCAGTTTTCTAATCTACTCTATGAAGGAGAAAGCTCTAACATTGAAAAGACCATTAGCACTTCAGAAATCGCCAATGGAGTCTATTTCCTACACATACACCTAAATGATGAAGTAAAACAATACCAGCTCTTAGTGAGTCACTAGTCATTTCTTCTTTTCCCCATGACGGGACTCATCCACGAATGCCAACTTTGTGACAAGTTGGCATTCTCTTTTTGCAATATGGCAGCAAAACCGTATTGGCATAATTTCTGTCAATACGCATAGCGTAACTTTATAATAACCTCTTAAACATATATTGAAAATGGCATTAAAAATCCAACCACTTTCAGATCGCGTGGTAGTAGCCCCTCAAGCGGCTGAAACAAAAACCGCATCCGGACTATATATCCCTGATTCAGCAAAAGAAAAACCACAACAAGGTAAAGTAGTTGCTGTAGGTAAAGGAAAAAAAGACCACGACATGACCGTTAAAGTTGGCGACACTGTATTGTACGGAAAGTACTCGGGTAGCGAACTTAAACTTGACGGTGACGACTACCTTATCATGCGTGAGGATGACATCCTTGCAATTATTTAATTTAACTTATAACATAAACAAAGATTCCCATTCGTGGGAATGGTAAATTTCATTTATCATGGCAAAAGACATAAAATTTGACGTTGAAGCACGTGACGCAATTAAGCGCGGTGTGGATGCCTTGGCAAACGCCGTAAAAGTAACTTTAGGTCCAAAAGGACGTAATGTAATTATTAGTAAATCCTTCGGAGCCCCTCAAGTAACTAAAGATGGTGTTTCTGTAGCAAAAGAAATTGAGCTAGAAGACGCCTTAGAAAATATGGGTGCTCAAATGGTAAAAGAAGTCGCTAGTAAAACCAACGATCTTGCCGGAGATGGTACCACTACCGCTACTGTTTTAGCACAAGCTATCGTAAAAGAAGGTCTTAAGAATGTAGCAGCTGGAGCTAATCCAATGGATCTTAAAAGAGGAATTGACGCAGCTGTTGAAGCAATTGTTAGCGATCTCGAAAAACAATCTACCAAAGTAGGAAACTCTTCTGAGAAGATTCAACAAGTAGCTTCTATCTCTGCAAATAACGATGAAACTATCGGTGCATTAATCGCAGAAGCATTTGGTAAGGTTGGGAAAGAAGGAGTGATCACTGTAGAAGAAGCCAAAGGAACTGACACTTACGTAGATGTTGTAGAAGGAATGCAGTTTGACCGTGGATACTTATCTCCTTATTTCGTAACGGATAGCGACAAAATGCAAACAGAATTAGAGAACCCAATGATCTTGTTATATGACAAGAAGATCTCTAACATGAAAGATTTAATGCCAGTACTAGAGCCAGTAGCTCAGCAAGGTAAGTCGTTATTGATTATCGCTGAAGATGTAGAAGGTGAAGCATTGGCAACCCTTGTAGTTAATAAACTACGTGGTTCATTAAAAATTGCTGCTGTAAAAGCGCCTGGATTTGGTGATCGTCGTAAGGCTATGTTAGAAGATATTGCTATCCTAACGGGAGGAACGGTTATTTCTGAAGAAAGAGGATTCACCTTAGACAACGCTTCTATTGAAATGCTAGGTACTGCCGAAAACGTTACCATTGACAAAGACAACACTACAATTGTAAACGGAGCCGGAAACAAAAGTGATATCAAGGCTCGTGTGGGTCAGATCAAATCTCAAATTGAAACTACGACTAGTGATTACGACAAAGAAAAACTACAAGAACGTCTCGCTAAATTAGCAGGTGGTGTAGCTGTACTTTATGTAGGTGCTGCTTCCGAAGTAGAGATGAAAGAAAAGAAAGATCGTGTGGATGATGCCTTACATGCTACTCGTGCAGCTGTAGAAGAAGGTATCGTTGCTGGTGGAGGAGTTGCCTTGGTACGTGCTAAAAATGTACTAGACAAACTTACTACTAACACCATGGACGAAACTACAGGAATACAAATCGTAGCCAAAGCTATTGA
Source organism: Bacteroidota bacterium (assembly GCA_022601215.1). Taxonomy (GTDB): domain Bacteria; phylum Bacteroidota; class Bacteroidia; order Flavobacteriales; family Flavobacteriaceae; genus Aureisphaera. The sequence continues at coordinate 933 of JAHZIZ010000361.1, read as the reverse complement.
GTCTCCGCTGCGCACTATCGTGGAAAATGCAGGAGGTGAAGGATCTGTAGTGATAAACAAAGTTGCCGAAGGGAAAAAGAATTTCGGTTACAACGCTAAGAATGACGCCTATGTTGATATGATAAAAGAAGGAATCATTGATCCTAAGAAAGTAACACGTATCGCATTAGAAAATGCCGCTTCTGTTGCAGGTATGATATTAACGACAGAATGTGCATTAGTAGACATTAAAGAGGATACTCCAGCCATGCCTCCTATGGGCGGTGGCGGAATGCCCGGAATGATGTAGCGACGAGTTACCGCAGACAACATTGAGTTAGGTTTTCCTTACTCAGAAAGCCCTCGCTTCTTAGCGGGGGTTTTTTTAGTGCCTTAATATCGGTATTTGTACCTTCGTTCTCTTTAAAACTCTAGACCGAACAAGGTATGGGAAAACATGTTTTAGTCACAGGTTCACATCGCTCAGGAAGTACTTGGACTGGCAGAGTGATTGCCAAAGCCAATAATGTACGTTACGTTCATGAGCCATTTAACCTCGGTGACCCAAAATTAAAGACCCCTTTTCGATATTGGTTCTCGTATGCAAATGGAAAAACAGCGAGGGAGCAAAAAAAAATAAAACGTTATTTAGTTTCGTTTATCTCTAATACAAGCTCCAAATTCCTCTTTTCTATTTTTTCGAAACGCTCCTTGAAAGCACTCTATGCATTTGCCATTGATTTCAGAAGCAGGCGAAGTCACAGAACGGTTATAAAAGATCCAATTGCATTGATGTCGGCAGACTGGATCTACGAAAACCTCAATTGGGATGTCGTGGTCATTATAAGACACCCGGCCGCATTTATCGCCAGTCTAAAAGTGAAAAATTGGCAATTTAATTTTAAGAATTTACAAGAACAAAGCGCACTCATAGCGCAACGTCTTACGATTTTT
>JAHZIZ010000038.1 GCA_022601215.1 Bacteroidota bacterium | reverse complement strand
TTTTCCAATGTAGATTGGGTTGGTAGGATTTGAAATATCAATAAAGGCAGTTCCGTTATTTAAACCAATGATTGCATATTCCTTGCCATCTTGTGGGTCTGTCCATCCCCAAGAGTCATTTCCTCCAGAGGCATTCATGTTAGGTAGAGAAATTTTAGATTGCATGTAATAACCATCACATGGAAATCCGTTTGCACTACCATTTTCACATGGAAATTGAGCAAGAGCTACGCTTGTTATGAGTAGCATCAAGACAGAAGTAATTTTTTTCATTAGAGTATTTTTAAAGTTAATATGGTTTAGTTGAGCAATAATTCAACTAAACCATAACGAATTTTCGTTATGGTTTAGTCTTTATTATTAATATGATCTTACAAATTTAAAACTAAAAGCTTATTTCTTTAGTACTCTTTTAGTTATAAGGTTGTTAATATTTACAAAGTAGATTCCTTCAGAAAAAGCAGAAAGTTCTACAGTTTGTATGTCTGTATCAAGATTGCTTTGTTCCATCAATTTTTTACCAGTGATATCGTAAATAGCAATAGTGTTGATATTTTTATTTTCAGAAACGATCGTGATATCATTCACCGTTGGATTAGGGAAAATAGAAAGTCCTTGTGCAAAAGCACTATCCTGTGTTCCTAAAGCCTCATCTACCGTTAAAACAAAAGTACATGAATTTGTATTTCCTTCTGCATCTTCCGTTTCAAAAGTAATGGTATGTGTGCCAATCCCTACATCAGTTCCTGCAGCTGGATCTTGTGTAATTGTCAAACTAGTGGTGCAATTATCCGATGCAGTAACGTCTCCATTGGTCACATAGTTTGGTAAGGTGTACACATTAGTCACGTCATCGGCGAAAACAGCACTATCTGCAGGACAATCTACGCTAGGAGCTAAATTATCTTCAACGGTAATAGTCGCTGAGCAAGTATCTGTGTTTCCTGAAGGGTCAGTAATAGTAACGACTACTGTGTTTGTCCCCATGTCTGTACAGTCAAAGGTATTCTGACTTAGGGTAACAGTGTAAGAACCACTATTATCACTAGATCCTCCATCTACAGAGCTTCCTGCGACAATCACTTCTCCTGAAGCGTTAAGTTCGGCTGTAAAATCTTGACATACTGCAACAGGGTCTGTATTGTCTATCTCGGCCGTTTTTACGACAAACAATCCTCGATTGATATCGCTAATTACGATGTTTCCACTTCCGAAGTAAGGATACACACTCCAAGCTCCGTCAAAGTTTGCGGTATTGTTGTTTGGGTAGGTGTCAAAAAATCCTTCCTCGACAATGTTTCCATTTGCAATGTCACTAATGTCAATAACACGAATTCCGGCTCTATAATTAGCTAAGTAGTATTTGTTTCCAACAACATATCCATTATGGTCAATAGCAGCAGTAGGTCCTGAATAATTAAAGTGTAATTGTGGATTGTCTAGGTCGTTAAAATCAAAAACAATTGTTTTTGTGTTGAATCCATTATTCAATTCATCGGTCTCATCTCCTAAGATAAAATAACGGTGATCTTCTGTAAACCAACCTTGGTGAGTGTATCCAACGTTGCTGTAAGAAATACTTGAAATATTCACTGGATTGGCTTTGTCTGTTATATCGACAATTACTACCTCGTCTGCATTACTACCAATCATTATCTCTCTCCCTGTATAGTCCGAATCTGGACCGGTATAGGTGACAACTTGCGCATCATGACTATAAGCATCTGTTCCGTATCCACCTTCCGCTTGAGGATTAAGTGGATTTTGAATGTTTATAAAAATTGGACCTCCATTAAATGCAGAAGCTCCTACTGGATAGGCATATCCTGTATCTTCGTTAATCACAATGTTGTGGGCACTACCAAATCCTCCATAATGAGCATCTTCTGTAAATGTTTCAGGTGGATTGGCAACGTTACGCAGACGCGTAAGGTCAAAAACTTGCATTCCGTGACCACCTGCTTCACTTACAACAAAGGCGTGGTTATTATAGGTCTTCACATCTCTCCATGAGCTGCTAGTGGTGTGAGTTGGCAGTTTACCAAGGTACACTGGGTTTACGGGATCTGAAATATCGATAAAAGCAGTTCCGTTGTTCACTCCCATTATGGCGTATTCTTTTCCGTCTTGAGGGTCTGTCCAACCCCAAGAGTCATTTCCGGCACTAGCGCCCATATCGCCTAATGTAACTCTAGATTGTAAATCGTAACCATTACAAGGATAAGATCCGGCAGATCCTCCACTACACGGGGTTTGAGCTACTGCAAATTGAATTGCAAAAGCAAAAGATAGTAAAAGTAGGTTTTTCATTTGTATAAATTTTATAATAGATTAGGGGGTAAATATTAAGTTGTTATTGTTTAATAATTTTTTTCGTGGCTGTTCCATTGACAGTCACATAATAAACTCCAGCGGCTAGGTTTGAAATATCTAACGTTTTATTGTTAACATTCATTCCTGAATCTTCTAGTAGGATCTTGCCTAGTAGATCAAAGATTGCGATAGAGCTTATTGGAGTGTTAGTTGTAGCTATTGTAAGTTGTCCATTGGTTGGGTTAGGGTAAAGGGCCAGTTCTTTGGTAAGACTTTGATCAGTTACACTTAAAGTATTAGACTTCACAATGTGCATTCCTCCCACATAGTCGGCATCAGAGAAAGTTAAAGATGTAATTAAAATGTTACCACTTTCAAAATAAGGGTATACATTCCAAGCACCGTTATATCCAGCAATATTGTTTTCTGGGTAGATATCAAAATATCCAATTTCGTTCGCGTTCGCATTATCTATATCTGAAATGTCTATCACACGCATTCCAGCGGTATAATTGGCTAGATAAAGTAGATCGCCATTAACGTAGGCATTGTGATCAGTAGCAGGAGTAGGTCCCGTATATTCAAAATGAAGAGATGGGTTGTCTAAGTCGCTAAAGTCAAAAATGATATTTCTAGTGTTGAAACCAAAGTCTAGTTCATCAATTTCATCTCCAAGAATAAAGTATTGGTGGTCATCTGTAAACCATCCCTGATGTGTATAGGAAATGTTAGAGTATCCAATAGATGAAATGTTTTGTGGATTTGATTTGTCCGTAATGTCAACAATAACGACTTCGTTCGTATTGCTTCCAATGTAGATTTCTCTTCCTGCATAATCAGTATCTGGACCGTTATAAGTGACTACTTGGCCATCATGACTGTAGGCGTCTGTTCCATATCCTCCTTCAAAAACTGGATTAAGTGGATCTGAAATATTTATAAAAACGGGGCCTCCATTAAATAAGGATGTCCCTACTGGATAAGCGTATCCGGCTTCCTCGTTTATAACCACATTGTGCGCGCTACCAAAACTACCTTCATGAGCGTCCTCGGTGAAGGTTTCAGGTGGATTGGATACATCGCGTAATCGAGTAAGATCAAAAACTTGCATTCCATGACCTCCTGCTTCACTTACGACAAATGCGTAATTGCCATATACCTTAACATCTCTCCAGAGACTCCCTGTAGTATGGGTAGGCAATTTTCCTAGATACAAAGGATTTACAGGATCTGAGATATCAACAAACGCAACGCCATTTCTCACACCTACAAGAGCGTATTCTGTTCCGTCTTCTGGATCAGTCCATCCCCAAGAATCATTTGCGTTCGTTGCTCCAAAAGTGGTCCAAGGGATAAAGGATTGTAGGTCATATCCTTCACAAGGATAATCTCCTGCCATTCCATTTTCGCATGGTGTTTGAGCCAATGTGATTGCAGTACTAGCGAATAATGCTACAGAAAGTAAAAATTGCTTCATGGTTGTTGATTTTTTTTAAATGCGACCAAAACTAATAAAATAATAGTAAGAATACTGTTAATTCTACATTTATCGTCGCTATTATGAGATTTTTAGGAGTCTTTTTTCTCACTAAAAACAGGTCTTTTTTATCAAATTCGTAATAGGTTAATCATTTTAAAACTAATTTTTAATTTTTGAAAACCGTATTTTTGCAATCTTAAAATTCAACAATGTTAGAAAATAAAAATC
>JAHZIZ010000360.1 GCA_022601215.1 Bacteroidota bacterium | reverse complement strand
TGCCTTACTAATTGGGTCATTTTTTCTTTCATTACTGCCAGGTGAACTCATTACGGTTTGGTTCTTTATAGGCCTTGCTATTTCGGGTTTATATATGAAACGAGTAGGTGCTGTAGCTTCACAAACAGCAAAAATGCAAAGTACATTTGGGCAATTTCAAAAATTAATAGGGCAAATTGAAACCCAAGAATTCGAGTCGGAACTGCTTTCAGAAAAACGGGCCTTGGTTATCAACGAAACAAAAATAGCATCGAGAGTTTTACAACAGTTTTCAAGGCATTTAAATGCTTTGGATCAACGCAATAATTTAATCATTGCGGTCTTTGCGAATGCCTTTATGCTTAGAGATATTTTACAAGTACACCATATAGAACAATGGATTAAGGAGCATACCCTAACTGTAGGGCAGTGGTTTGATGCTATAGCCTTTTTCGATGGGTATACGAGTCTAGGAAATTATAGTTTTAATCATACTAATCATCATTTTCCCGTAATAACGGCTAATAATACTACCCTCTCCTCGAATGGAGCTGGACATCCTTTATTGTCTAAAGATGTGAGCGTCACCAATGATATACATATTGATACCGAACAATTTTTTATCATCACAGGCGCTAATATGGCCGGTAAAAGCACTTTTTTGCGCACAGTGGCTTTGCAGATAGTAATGGCCAATGCTGGTTTGCCGGTTTGTGCAATCAAAACCAGCTATACGCCTATTAAATTGATTACTAGTATGCGAACTACAGATAGTTTAACAGATGATGAGTCTTATTTTTTTAGTGAATTGAAACGATTAAAATTTATTGTTGACACCATGAAAACGGACCGATATTTTATCATTCTTGATGAAATTTTAAAGGGAACCAATAGTACTGACAAGGCTATTGGATCTAGGAAGTTCATAGATAAACTTGTGGCTTCAAATTCTACTGGAATTATTGCCACCCATGATCTTAGTTTATGCGAAGCGGCTAATACGCTTCCAGAGGTAGTTAATTACTTTTTTGATGCTCAAATTATTGATAATGAACTCCATTTCGATTATCAATTTAAAAAGGGGATTTGCCAAAATATGAACGCTTCGTTTTTACTTAAAAAAATGAAGATTGTCGATTAGCTATAAACTGCTTTTTTTTCTGAATTGAAGGGGGCTCATACCTTTTAAAAATTTAAATTTTCTATTAAAATGGGAAATGTTTTGAAACCCGCTGAGTTCGGCAATTTCGGCAATGCTTAATTCCGATTCTTTCTGTAATAATTTTACCGACTCTTCAATTTTGAGCTCGGTCACAAAGGCTATATAGGTTTTTCGGGTTCGTTTTTTAAAATAATTACAAAAGGCTTGCGGAGTCATTGCGGCTTCTCTGGCGATTGTCGTAAGCGAAATTCCTTCTTTAAAATGATTCATGGTATACTGCATTACCGCATTCATACGTCTTCCTTCTATATCTGTATATTTTTTTTCTGAAATAAAACTAGAAAGCGAAAGATGGGGAGCGCCGTTAAGCAATCTTAACAATTGAATAAATGAAAGGAATCGATCCAATTTGGATGCCTTTTGAATCTTTTTAAAAATGAATAGAATTGCTTCAGAAGGTTTATTAATGATAAATCCATTGGCTGCTTTTGAAAAAATGGATGCAAGTGAACGTAATTCTTCAGTATCAAAAAAGCCAGTACCAAACGAATCTTTAGTAAAGAAGATGGAGAGCATTTGTGAATCTCCTTCCCCACGAAAACTCTTAAATACATGAGGAAGATTAGCGCCTAGTATTACAATAGAACCTTGTTCAAATGGGCTCACTCGATCCCCAACCAACAAAGAGCCTTCTCCTTGTAGAATATAGCTAATTTGAAATTCTTCATGTTGGTGTAAAGCACCATAGAATATGGGTTGTTTGTCCTCTTGAACGTGAATCGCATCCTTAGTTGTCTTAGTAATAGTAAAAGGAAGAACTTTCATAAGTGTGATAATATTATTCAAAAATAATCAATAATATTATTAATTGATTAAAATAGTATCAATTTTGAGTAAGTGGGTATTATTTTTATAAGCTGTATACAGCTAATTTTGGAACAAAATAGAGATATATGGAATTTAATTGGAAGGGCGTAATGCCCGCAGTTACGACTAAGTTTACACAGGAGGATACCTTAGATATTCCTTTGTTTGTACATAATATAAAGGCTCAATTAGATGCTGGAGTGCACGGCATTGTTTTAGGAGGAACTCTTGGAGAAGCAAGTACTCTTGAGGATGAAGAAAAGAGAATCTTAACTCGCGAAACGGTACAGTTTGTCAATGGTAAGGTTCCTGTTCTAATGAATATAGCAGAACAAAGTACCAAGGGCGCTATTTCGGCTGCGCAAAAAGCAGAACAAGATGGCGCATCGGGTCTCATGATGCTGCCACCTATGCGATATAAGGCAGGAGATCGTGAAACCGTAGAATATTTTAAAGCAGTAGCAAATAATACTTCGTTACCTATTATGGTTTATAACAATCCTGTAGATTATAAAATTGAGGTGACCTTAGCCATGTTCGAAGAATTGCTAAAATGCGATAATATTGAGGCCGTTAAAGAGTCTACCCGTGACATTTCCAATGTGACTCGGATTAAAAATAATTTTGGCGATCGACTCAAAATTATGTGCGGAGTGGATACTTTAGCACTGGAAAGTTTACTGATGGGGGCAGATGGTTGGATTGCAGGATTAGTTTGTGCGTTTCCTGCGGAAACGGTTGCGATTTACGAGTTGCAAAAAGCAGGGAAGATACAACAGGCCATTGATATCTATCGTTGGTTTTTACCTTTGTTGGAGTTAGATATTAACCCTAAATTAGTGCAAAACATTAAATTGGCCGAAGTGGCTACTGGACTGGGATCTGAAACAGTGAGAGCTCCACGTTTGCCTCTTGTAGGGGACGAACGAGTTGAGGTATTACGAGTCATACAGGAAGGATTAAACTTGCGACCTCAATTACCAAAATATAAAAATCTGTGATGTTAGAGATAAGACCTACATGTGAGCATTGCAACAACACGCTTCCTTATGATAGTAAAGAGGCGATGATTTGCACTTTTGAATGCACTTTCTGTAGAGATTGTGTCGAAAAGGTATTGCATCATGTCTGTCCCAATTGTGGAGGAGGGTTTGAAAAACGCCCTATTCGGCCTCCATCGCTACTTAAAAAATATCCCGCATCCAAAATCGTGGTTCATAAACCCGTTGATCTGGCCGCGCACTTAAAACGAATCAAACAATGATAACAGGAAAAAATTATATTGGTTTTGAAGTATCCGCTAAAGGTGATACTACCTTTAAAACATTTAATCCAGCCACCAACAAAGAAAATGAACAACTCATTGTAGAGGCAACTCCCCAAGAAATAGAGGAAGCATGTGAACTTGCTGCGGATGCCTTTAAAGTATATAGGAAAATGCCGGGTGTAAAACGAGCTGCATTTTTACTTGCTATAGCAGAGGGCATTATGGAGTTGGGTGATTTACTATTGGATACATACTGCATGGAGTCCGGGTTGCCAAAGGGACGAGCAGAAGGAGAACGGGGACGTACTGTTGGGCAATTGCAAATGTTTGCAGAACTCATAGAAACGGAAGATTGGCGAGAACCAAGCAAGAATAGTGCAGAGGCAAATACAAGAAAAATGCTTATTCCTATTGGTCCAGTTGCTGTTTTTGGCGCAAGTAATTTTCCTCTGGCCTATTCTACGGCAGGAGGGGATACCGCGAGTGCATTGGCTGCAGGAAATCCCGTGATTGTGAAGAGTCATCCAATGCATGCCCAAACGGGTGAGTTAGTTGCCTTGGCTATTTACAACGCAGCTCATAAAACGGGAATGCCCGAAGGAGTTTTTTCAAATTTAAATAGCCAAGGTGTTGAAGTTGGACAACAATTGGTGCTAAATAAATATATCAAAGCTGTCGGATTTACAGGAAGTATAAAAGGAGGTCGGGCGTTGTATGATTTAGCAGCAACCCGAGAAGAGCCTATCCCAGTATTTGCCGAAATGGGGAGCATCAACCCAGTGGTTATTACGCAAAAAGCGTTGGAAACTCGTAGTGCGGAGATAGCTAATACGTATGCGGATTCTATTACCCTTGGGGTAGGGCAATTTTGTACAAATCCAGGATTGTTACTAATCCTTAAGAGTGAATTGTCTTCCAGCTTTGTTGAGACTCTAGGGAAAAAGCTCTCGAAAAAGCCTTCCTTCTATATGTTGCACCCGAATATCCATGCTGGGTACCAAGGAAATAAGAACAAGATGATAACCCATGAGGCAGTGACTAAAATTAGTGAGGCGGAGTTGTCGTCAGTACCCAATACAGCTGCTCCAGCATTAGTAACGGTCGATGGAGCTAAATTTTTAAAGCATGATGCTTTGCATCAAGAAGTCTTTGGCCCTTTTTCAATGGTGGTACAATGTGAAGACGAAGCTGAGAGGATTCGAATCATCGAGAGTCTCGAAGGGCAACTAACGGGAACCATTATAGCAGAAAAAAGTGATGAAGCAAAATTGGCTCCATTGTTTGAGGCTTTACAAAGTAGGGTTGGACGTGTTGTTTTTAATGGTGTGCCTACTGGTGTTGAGGTATGTGATGCCATGACACATGGGGGTCCGTATCCATCGAGTACAGATAGTAGATTTACGGCGGTCGGAATAGGTGCCATTCGAAGATGGGTGCGTCCATTTTCTTATCAAAATGTACCTAAAAGTTTATTACCAGAAATCTTAAAGTAATGATTATGAAATATTGGAGCATGGCAAAATATTTGTTTTTTATACTGAGTTTTATTGTGCCTACCATAAATAGCGCGCAGACGGCTTCGCAGCAATTGAAGAATGTGATCGAGGCTGTAGAAGCCCATAAGGGATATGACTCTTCTGAATACCCAATGGGATTATTCTCAAGGGCTTATTTTAAAGAAGAAGCAGATTTTGCAAAAAGGCAGTTGAACGTGCTCTCAAATTTAAATTCGGATAGCTTAGCAGAAACAGAAGCAATCTCATTGTCTATGTTAATGTTTCAGTTACAAGATCAGATCGATTATTATCAGTTTGAACGTTTTTTAAATCCCTTGTTGTCGGATTCGGGATTTCATTCCAGTTTCACGTATATGGCTCGTCCACTTAATTCCTATGAACAAGTTATATCCTATTTAAATAAATTAAATGCTATTCCCGAAGTCGTAAATCAGTATATACCTTTATTAAGAGAGGGGTTGGAAAAAGGAGTTTCACAACCACGTGTTATTTTTAATGGCTATGAATCTTCTTATGACACTCATATTGTCACCAATTTTGAAGAGAGCTTTTTCTATCAGCCTTTTAAAAAGTTGCCGGACGACCTCACTACCGCTCAAGTGGATTCTGTCCTGGTGGCAGCACAGAAAGCTATATCGGAAAATGTAATCCCTCAATTTAAAAAGATTAAAACATTTTTTGAGTCGGAGTATTTTCCGAAGACAAGGAAAAGTATCGGTGTTTCTGAAACGCCTAACGGAAAAGAATACTATCAAAACCGTATAAATTATTATACAACAAGTACTCAATATACTGCCGATGCTATTCATCAAATTGGACGCGATGAGGTGGCCCGTATTAAAGGCGAAATGCATAAAATTATTAAAGAAGTAGGTTTTAAAGGTAGCTTTATTGACTTCCTTACTTTTTTAAGAACGGATGAGCAGTTTTATGCTAAAACGCCCGATGAATTGCTTATGCTTGCTCGTGATATGGCAAAGCGAGCAGATGCACAGTTGCCTAAGTTTTTCAAGACACTGCCTAGAAAACCCTATGGCGTAGCTCCTGTTCCGGATGCCATTGCTCCAAAATATACCGGAGGTCGTTACGTAGGGACTAGTAAAAATAGTACGGAACCGGGGTACTACTGGGTGAACACTTATGATCTGCCTAGTCGAACATTATATACGCTTCCTGCGCTTACTGTTCATGAGGCGGTTCCTGGGCATCATTTACAGGGCAGTTTAAATAATGAGTTGGGCGATAGTATTCCGCAGTTTAGAAAGAATATGTATTTGTCCGCGTATGGAGAGGGTTGGGGGTTATACAGTGAATTTCTTGCTTCAGAAATGGGTATGTATACCACGCCTTACGAGCGGTTTGGACAACTTACTTACGAGATGTGGAGAGCCTGTAGGTTGGTTGTGGATACAGGAATACACGCTAAAGGTTGGACTCGAAAGGAGGTGGTTGATTACATGACTTCCAATACGGCGCTATCATTACATGAAATAAATACTGAAACAGATCGATATATTTCGTGGCCTGGTCAAGCATTATCTTATAAAATTGGCGAATTAAAAATTCGTGAATTGCGAAAAAAAGCTGAATCCGAATTAGGTGTAAATTTTGACATTAGAGCATTTCATGAAATAATATTGGAACAAGGAACGGTTACCTTGGCAATTCTGGAAGGTAGGATTCTTACGTATATTGAAAAAACTAAAAATGAGTAAAACCATTTATAAATGTATTGACGCGCATACCTGTGGAAATCCAGTAAGAGTAGTGACTACAGGACATCCTCCGTTAATAGGAGTCTCAATGAGTGAAAAGCGACAGCATTTTTTACGGGAGTATGATTGGATTCGAAAAGGATTGATGTTTGAACCTAGAGGACATGACATGATGAGTGGAAGCTTCTTTTTTGAACCTCAATTTTCTGAGAATGACTTTGGGATTTTATTTATTGAAACCTCTGGTTGCTTACCAATGTGTGGTCATGGAACTATTGGTGCGATTACCATTGCTATTGAAGAAGGATTAATTAGCCCAAAAATCCCTGGCCAAATTCGTATGGAAACTCCTGCGGGATTGGTAGCAATAACTTATCAAGAAAAAGACGGGAAGGTGGTTTGGGTTAAACTTAAAAATGTGGTTTCCTTTCTTGCGGCCGAAGCATTAACCATAGATTGTCCGGAACTGGGAGAGATTGTATTTGATGTAGCTTATGGAGGGAATTATTATGCCATCGTAGATCCTCAGAAAAATTTTACTGGTATTCAAGATTATTCTGCGAGTAAATTAATACAGTATTCTCAAGTGGTGAGGGATCGTATCAATGAGAAATATCCGAATACTTTTATTCATCCGGACAATGAAACTATTAGAGATGTTAGTCATATGCAATGGACTGGAACTCCATTGGATCCTAAATCGACGGCTAGGAATGCCGTTTTTTATGGAGATAAAGCAATTGATCGTTCCCCTTGTGGGACGGGAACCTCGGCAAGGATGGCTCAATGGTCTGCTAAGGGAAAATTAAAAAAAGGAGATACCTTTATTCATGAAAGTTTTATTGGGTCCACTTTTGAAGGGTGCGTTGAAGAAGAACTAAGTGTCGATGGAAAGCCAGCTATTATACCTAGTATCAAAGGATGGGCTAAGATTTATGGTCATAATACAATAACGATAGACCCTGATGATGACCCTTATGCGTATGGTTTTCAAGTGATTTAATATGAGCAAGAAAGTAGCAATTATAGGTGGAGGAATCATGGGGCTTTGTGCCGCCTATTATTTACACAAAGATGGCAACCAGGTAATCGTGTTGGATCAATCTTCCATGAACGCCGGTGCTTCTTATGTGAATGCAGGTTATATAACGCCTAGTCATATTATTCCTTTGTCTGCACCAGGAATAATAACCAAAGGGCTAAAATGGATGTTTAATACATCAAGTCCGTTTTATGTAAAACCACGTTTGGATAGTGATTTTCTGAAATGGAGCTGGGCATTTAAGAAGTCTGCTACTAAAGCGAATGTAGACAAAGCCATTCCTGTGATAAAGAACATCAATCTTTTTAGCAGAGATCTGTATGAGGATTTAAAAAATTCTTCCGATTTTAATTTTCATTATGAGCGTAATGGGCTTTTAATGTTGTGTCAAACCGAAAAGGCACTTGAAGAAGAATGGAATGTGGCTAAAAGAGCTATTGAAGAAGGGTTAAGGGTTACCGAATTAGGTAAAACTGATACACAGAACTATGAACCAAAAGTGGACCTCAATATTAGCGGAGCGGTGTATTATGATTGTGATGCTCATATGACACCTTCCGATTTTATGGCGGAAATGAAGGCCTACCTTGAACAACAAGGAGTGCAGATACTGAGTGAAGAGAAAGTAGTAGATCTTCATATTTCAGAAAGAAAAATACAGTCGTTACTTACTTCAAAACAAAAAATTAAGGCAGATCAATTTGTTCTTGCTGCCGGATCTTGGAGTTCTTTTCTTGCCAAAAAACTAAACTTAAAAATACCGATTCAAGCTGGAAAAGGGTATTGTATTAATGTAGCACGTACAACAGGGATAAAAACTCCAGCAGTCTTGGTCGAAGCTAAAGTAGCTGTGACCCCAATGGATGGTTTTACCCGTTTTGCTGGCACCATGGAAATTGGAGGCATTAACCACAACATTAACCCCGTAAGAGTAAATTCTATAGCTAATGCTGGAGAAGCTTATTATAATAATTTATCAATTACTCAAGAAGAAAGGACAACTGCCGCATGTGGTCTACGGCCTTGCACTCCCGACGGCCTTCCATATATTGGAAAATCGGAAAAATGTGATAACCTTACGGTTGCTACAGGGCACGCTATGATGGGCTGGAGTTTAGGTCCAGCTACTGGAAAATTGGTGGCTGAGATCATTGGGGATAAAAAAACCTCCATGAATTTGGAGGCCTTTCATCCGGATAGAAGATTTTAGTTATTCTTTGATTATTTTTTTGGTATAAATCTTAGCAGTAGAAACATCTTCAAATTGAACAATATACAAGACTAAAGAGAATGAACTTATGTCAATTGTGGTATTGTTAGTCATATCACTTTGCAAAACGAGTTGCCCTAAGTAATTGAAAATGGATATATGGAAGTTGCCAACTGCAGAAATCTCTATGTATTTAGTTGCTGGATTTGGGGCTATCATGATTTGGGGAGATCCATCTATTTCATTAATCCCTAAGTCACCTCCAATTATCTCAATACTTCCATCTTCTTCGAAAGGATTGGACCATTTTTCATTCGTATAGACATCATTACCAGATAGAGTCTCCAAAAATGCTATAAGCGCTTGTTTTTCGTCTTCAGATAAATTCAAATTCAAAGGTTGTCCGCCAGGGCCTAGAAGTCGTGGATCTAAATTAGTATTTGTCGGGTCGTTTGGAATTTGATCATAATGATTTACAACGTCCAATAAGCTCGTTAAGCTGCCATCATGCATTAATGGTCCGTTGAGAGTTCCATTCGGTTTTACTAAATCCCTAAGTGATGGCGATCGAGTATTAGTTAGATCTATGCCAGTAGGATCTCCTGCAACACCTATAATACCATTATTGAGTGCCGCCGGGTCTATGTCAAACTCTGGTGGTCTATGACAACCTGCACATCCCGCTCCACCATTATTTGGCGGCGCTAAGAATATATTTTTCCCTTGATTCTCTTCTGTTGTGTAATTTGGAAAAGGTAGGTTGCCGTTCGCTACTTGTTCCCTGCCTTGGTCATATCGGGAGTCGAAGGATTGTATACTCCTAACAAATTGTGCAAGGGCAAGTTGCATTTTCTCTTCAGAAATTTCAACATCGCCATATGCAAATGTGAATAACTGCTGATAGTAATTGAGAGCCTCTAACTCTATAATTAGGTCGTTAATATCTGGGTCACCATTGGTTCCACTATACCCCATTTCGATATGATCTTGTATGGGCTGTGTGGTTTGAGCTTCCAAAGTGTTCGCGCGCTCATCCCAGAAGAAATGAGTTTCATCCGCAAAGCGAGCATTAATGAGTCGCATAGAATGTCTTCCAGTAAAACCCCCATCTAGACCAATACTTTGAACAGCTAAGTCACTAAAAGCATGTTCTTGTATATGACAACTAGCACATGCAATGGTATTATTACTTGATAAGTTTTTGTCGTAAAATAATACCCTTCCCAAGGTGGCAATTTTATCGTCTATTGGATTGGTAGAAGTGTTGTCTTTGGCTATGTAGTCTGGAATATCTTGATCCTCATAATTAAATAAATTGTCAAGGTCTACCGTTGCGCTAATAAGGATAAAGGCAAGGGCCGTAAAAGCAATAATTGAGATAAACTTTTTGTTCATAAGAAAATGTGGTTAGAGGCTATTTCTATTTTGATTTAGACTCCCAATATGAAAAAAAGTTTAATGGAAAAAGTTGTTTTTTATCTAACTACTCATATCCGCAACTATTTTCCACTCTCCGTCTATCTTTTTAAAAATGATTAAAAAATTGCCGTTGGCATCGCCTACTTTACGCTTTAAATGGTATTGTCCCATGACCCAATAACTATTTTCTTCAATTTTGCTGATGTCGTCCAAGACAAAGTTTAAAGTTCCACTGTGATCCTTAGTGGGATATCCTTTCTTATAGTTAGCAAGGGTTTGTTTCCACCCTTTAGTGAGACCTTTACTTCCATAAAACTTCAAGGAATCGCTTTTCCAATATCCTTGCATAAAGGTTTCTAAGTTGTTTTCAGACCAAGCTTCTTGCTGCAACTGCATTACCGCTTTAATGGCTTTGATGTCCGCTTTTTCAGATTGAGCAACACTGTTTAAAAAGCTAAAAGTGACTAATAAAAAGAGTAGTTTTTTCATAATTAATTAATATTAAATGGTTCTATGGTAAAAGAGTATTGATAGGTCTTGTTTGCCGGAATGGTGTATTCAGGATGAACTAGTCGTCCCCAAGAGGTGTCACCACCTAGGCCCATTTGGTTGAGATCTATATTCCATTGTACGGTTTTTCCAAAGGTAATGTCGGCGCCATGCTTTTTGGTAACGGGTACTAATCCAGAGGCAGATTGTCCCGCCTCATCACTAAAAAAATCAAGTTCATCCATTGAAAATGGCCATACACTAGTATTTAACAATTGAGTGGACGATGTTGCTCTTAAAGAAACCACATCAGAACTTACCTCTACCCAGCGAACATCTGTTTTGTTTCCGGTTTCCTGAGGACGGGAGTACCGTTCAAATTGATCTATAATGGTCCCTTGATACACTCCCACCTTCATGCCAGTTTTTCTATCCCAATAACTTTCTTTAGGTCCTTTTCCATACCATGAGACGCTCGTAAAGGAATTAGGTAGTGTAAGATACATCCCTAATCTGGGAATATGGGGTAAATCCATTTCTAATGGCGTAAAATCATAGTCTATAGTTAGGGCTCCATTTTGGTGTACATGATATACAATGGAGATCTTTGCTTTTATATTTGGTAATGTATAGGCCGTTCGAAAACTAACACGATTCTTAGTTATTGTAGGTTGCGATATTAGTTTTGCCTCATAATTGTAAGTGGCGTTTTGCCATATTTGTGCCCATTTATCCATGCCATTACCCAAATCATTATCTGTTGGGGGTCTCCAAAAACTTGGCCGAATAGGTTGGGATGTAATTTCTCTTCCATTAATAATCCATGAAGTGATTTCTCCCGAAAATTGCTCAATTTTTAAAGAAATCTGATTGTTTTTAATCTCAACGGTATCATTCAATTGAATAATTGATAAGGCATCATCATTTGAACTTATATTCGATTGCCGTTTTCTTTTTGGTTGAATAATAAACTGATCCCATCCAAATGTATGTCCTTTTGGGAATACAAAAGATGTGGCTTTTTGAAGCAATTGCACTTCCAGAATATATTCGTTTTCATGATTCCATACACTTGGAAAATTGTCGAGTTGGATGCTTTTTACTTGTTGTGGTGCTATACTTACAATAATTTCTTGAGGATTATTGATGGGCTTTCCATTTTCAAGAATTTGCCATGTAATAACTTTGTCTGAAAAATCTTCAAAGAAGTTTTTGTTTTCTATTTCAATGACCCCCTTTCCAATATAGGCAAATTGCATAGGCTCATACACTTTCTTCACCTCTGTTAAATGCGGGTGAGGATTTCTATATGGATCTACTAATCCATTGTTTAAAAAATTTCCATCCGTTGGTAAGTTAGGATGATAATCGTGACCGTAAGCCAAAAACGGTTTTCCGTTTTCATCAATATATTCTAGAGATTGATCTACCCAATCCCATATATATCCACCCTGAAGGTTAGGATATTTCTCAATGATATCCCAATAGTCTTGTAAATTACCTACAGAATTTCCCATAGCATGACAATATTCGATCATGATGGAGGGTTTGTCAGAATTGGATTTACCATGAGAAATTAAATAGGCTGGTTTGGGATACATAGGGCAATATATGTCTGTATAGTCTTCCTTCCCTGCAGGTTCATACTGGACTATTCGCTGCGGGTCTTGTGCCTTAAGCCATTGGTAGGTTGCTCTAAAAACCTCGCCTTCTCCCGCTTCATTTCCTAATGACCAAGAGTAGATAGCGGGGTGGTTTCTATCCCGGTAAAACATTCGCTTAGTGCGCATCATATGCGCAGGGAGCCAGCTTAATTCATTTCCAATCTGCGTTGCGGAATCAATAGCCAATGGGTGACTTTCTATATTGGCTTCATCAATAACATATAAGCCATAACGGTCGCATAAGTCTAACCAATATGGATCATTTGGATAATGGGCGCTTCGCACAGCATTAATATTGTTTTGTTTCATCAATAGGACATCTCGGAGCATGGACTCCTTACTAATTACGTGTCCTGTATGTGGATCGGTTTCATGTCGGTCAACACCTCGAAAGTAAATGGCTTTACCATTTATAAGAACTTGACTATTTTTAATATCTACACGTTTAAACCCTATGGGTCTAGAGATGAATTGATTATTTGAAGGTATCGCTTTATCAACGAGCGATATGGCTAGGGTATATAAATTTGGTTTTTCAGCTGACCAAGATTTAATAGCGGTAAAGGATGTATCAAAACTAAATTCTGATATTTCTTGTGGAGCAATTTCTACGGTCTTAGAAGTTGTATACAACACCTTCTTGTTGTCTAAAACTGATATTGTTAAAACTTTGGATCCCAGATCGCGGGTTGTATTGTTTATCGAAATTGTATTCTTAAAAATTCCTTTTTTATAAGTACTATCCAAAGAACTAACTACATGATAATCTGAAACAAAAATTTTAGGCTGGGTGTATAGATATACATCACGCTCTATCCCACTCATTCGTAGCATATCCTGACTCTCAAGATAACTAGCGTCACTCCATCTAAACAGCTGAAGTGTAATGAGATTTTGGCCTTCACTTACATACGAAGTAATGTTAAATTCTGCAGGGGTTTTACTTCCCTGGGAATAGCCTACATAACTACCATTCACGTAGACATACATAGCAGATTTAGCCCCGGCGAAATGAAGGATTACATCTTCTTTTAGAAATTCTTTGGTTAGGGTTACGTTTTTGCGATACGTACCTACGGGATTATAATCTTCTGGAGCCTTAGGCCATTTTGTGGTAAAGGGATATCGTTCATCTAAATAGATGGGATAACCATATCCTTCAACTTCCCAATTGGATGGTACTGTTATATAATCCCAATCTGTATCATCATATTCTTTATGTTGAAATTGAGTAGGTCGCTGTTTTGGGTTTTTGGTCCAGTGAAATTTCCAATTTCCATTCAAACTTAAAAAGCGTCTAGACTCTTGCGTTTGTTCAATTTTTGAAGATTCATAACCAAAATAAGTAGCACGGGGAGGGAGCTTGTTTTCCTCAAAAATTTGATGATTAAAATGATGGGTTTGTTCTGGCACATCCAGTAGGGAATGTTGGACACATCCCCAGAATAAAAGAGTAAAAAGTAACTGTATATAATTTTTAATCATCGTTCTAATTTAGTAAAACTGCATGTAGTTTTCTTTTAAAATGAGGGAGAGATACTGAAGCAGTTCCTCAGCGTTACTTTTATTAAAGACCATTGGCGGTTTTATTTTTAATACGTTGTGATCTGGACCATCGGTGCTCATTAGTATTCCGTAGTCTTTCATTCTATTTGCTAGATACGATGTTTGTTTTGCCAATGGCTTTTTGTCTTTATCTACGAATTCAATACCAAGAAACAGACCCTGTCCTCGAACATCTCCAATAATGGGATGTTCTTTCGCAAGCGCTTTCAATTGTTTTTTTAAGAACGCGCCAACGAGAAGTGCATTCTTTTGTAGTTTTTCGTCATTGACTGTTTTTAACACGGCCTTGCCAATGGCACAGGAAACTGGGTTGCCGCCAAACGTATTGAAATACTCCATTCCATTAGCAAATTTAGTTGCAACTTCTTGAGTACATGCCACCGCGGCTATTGGATGACCGTTGCCAAGAGGTTTGCCGATAGTTACTATGTCAGGGACGACATGGTGAAGTTGAAAACCCCAAAATGTCTTTCCCATTCTCCCACATCCCGTTTGTACCTCGTCAGAGATGCATAAACCTCCTGCAGCTCTTATCGTTGAATAGGCGTTTTTTAAAAAATCCTCAGGCAATTCAATTTGACCACCACAGCTTATAATGGGTTCAATAATGAAAGCTGCTACATTACGTCCTAAATCTTGGATTTTACTTATTTGTTGCTGCACCTCATTAACGTATTGCATACTCGAATTTGGCCCGGTATATGTTCCTCTAAAGGTGTCTGGGAGAGGGAAAATATGGGAGTGCATTGGAGCGCCTTTACCACCTTTACCATCAAATTTATAGGACGAAATATCTACACACATATTGGTATTGCCATGGTAGCCTACCTCACTGGCAATAATATCTTGTTCTCCAGTATAGGCTTTAGCCATTCTAATAGCAAGTTCATTAGCTTCACTACCAGAATTAACAAAGTGTAGTACATTGAGCGCTGGAGGTAATGTTTTCAATAGTTCTTCCGACAAGAGATTTATATTCTCATGGAGGTAACGTGAGTTCGTATTTATTAAGGCCATTTGCTTTTGCCCCGCTTCCACAACATGATAATGCTCATGACCAACGTGTGCAACATTGTTCACTGTATCTAAATATTTTCTCCCGTATTGATCCATCATAAATTGACCGGCGCCACGAACCATTTTTATGGGAACCTTATATTGAAGACTTAAACTTTTTCCTAGATGCTTTTTTCTGAATTGTACTAGTGATTCATTCGAGGTGATGCTTGTTGACTGGAGGGCTTCACATTTAAACAAGAGATTTGGATCTGGGCAAATACTCTTCCAAACATTCAGTTTGTTATGGTAGGTCACTCCCGGGAAATCCAATTCATAGTCCATAAGATCTAACATGATTTGAAAGTGAAGATGAGACGCCCAGTTCCCATTTTCAGTTGGATTACCTAATTCTCCTATTTTGCCACCTTTTTTTATAACATCTCCAACTTTATGAGACGTGGCACTCTCTACCGTTAAGTGCCCGTATAACGTATAAAAAACACACCTATCTATATGGTGTTTAAGAACAACGAGTCCTCCATATTCCTTCTCACCGCTATCATTAACCGCAATAACAACCTCACTATCCATACATGCGTGAATAGGAGTATATTCTGGAAGCCAATAATCAATCCCTAGATGGACAGTCCTACTCTCCCTTCCATAATTTCCTATAGTATCGTACTCTGTAGATGTATAAAGAGGGCGGGGTTCTAGATAACCACCAGCAATAATTTTCTTCGGACATTTTTTCTGTAATTGGTCAATCTTAAATTGAAACAGATCTAGATTATTAAAATCTTCCTGATGTCCAATCCAACCACTAGAGACACTTAAATCCAAATGGTGAACTAAATTTTTCGCTACGGAAGGGAAGACATCTATTAATTGGAACGACTGCTTAGAAGCCCAAGCTTCAAAAACTTTTTGATTCGGATGGGCGTGATAACCACAGGCATCCCTAAATGAGTATTCTGCAAAACTGGGGTGGACATGTTTCCACTTATTGAGTACTTCCCATGCTGGTTTTTCTGAGACTAATAAATAGGCGTTGTCGGGTTCTTTTTGTTTGTTGATGGCCGATTTTGTCACAGTTATGACTAGGCGCATAGCAATTGTTATGTATAAATATGACAGTTCTTCTTCCTCTAAGGGAAAAGAACTATGATATCCTTTTATGATAGGGAGCGCTGCCTCTAAAGGATCATTATGTTCCATAATAGCATATGCACAGGTAATGGCAAGATCATTTATGATTTGAGTATAAATGGAATCTCCATAATCAATGGGCGCAGTAACAGTCGGGGAAATTAAATCGTTAGAGACAATGACGTTGTTATCATTGGCGTCATTATGGACAATCGATTTGCGTAATTGGGTATAATTCTTTTGTACATTTTCGAATTGTTGTTGAAAAAGAATAAGCGTTTCCCTTTCCTCATTCTTAAATAAATCGATATAATCTTTGGTCCACAAAGATTGGGAAACATCCCAAACAAAATGACGATGCGCTTTAGGGTGATCGAACCCCTGTAAGTTTTGGGTTAGCAGACCACATTGTACACCTAAACTAAACCGTAAAGGATTCAATTGTGGATTTACGGAACTCCAAATTCGACCAGAAATCCAAGAAATGAGACGAATATAACGGAGGTTACCATGGGTGTCAATAATTTCGGAAACCACATTGCCACTAATATCTTTAATAACGATTGGCGCCGTTAATGAGCTATTTAAGTTTTCCAAGTATTGTAACAACTCTTGCTGAAAGCTTAAATAGTCGATATCCTCTCCTGGCCTTGAAATTTTTAATACAAATTCCCCATCTGTTGCTTTTATTCTATAG
>JAHZIZ010000359.1 GCA_022601215.1 Bacteroidota bacterium | reverse complement strand
TATTAATTATGGACAATTTATTGGTCGCAGACCAAGTTTCAAAATCCTTTGGTACTCACAAAGCCCTTAACGATGTATCAATAACAGTACCCAGAGGTAGTGTTTTTGGTCTTTTAGGACCTAATGGAGCAGGGAAAACTACCTTCATTCGCATCATTAATCAGATCGCCATGCCCGATACAGGTACGGTAATGTTAGATGGTGAAGTCTTACAGCCCCATCATATACAAAATATTGGATATTTACCAGAAGAGAGAGGCCTTTATAAATCAATGAAGGTTGGAGAACAGGCATTGTACTTGGCTCAATTAAAGGGGTTGTCTAAACAAGAGGCGAAGAAACGTTTGAAATATTGGTTTGAACGTCTGGAGATTGGCGATTGGTGGAATAAAAAAATACAGGAGTTATCCAAGGGAATGGCACAGAAGATTCAGTTTGTTGTGACAGTATTGCACGAGCCCAAACTTCTTATTTTTGATGAACCTTTTAGTGGCTTTGATCCAATTAACGCTAATTTAATTAAGGATGAAATTTTGAAACTTCGTGATGATGGTGCAACCGTTATTTTCTCTACACATCGAATGGAATCTGTTGAGGAAATGTGCGATCATATCGCCTTAATCCATCAATCGAATAAAATACTTGATGGAAAATTGATCGATATCAAAAGGAAATATAAGTCAAATACATTTGAAGTAGGACTTGTGAGCTCAGATAAGGCTACGGTTGCGGCCGAATTGAAAGAACGTTTTCAGGTAAGTACTGCCGATTTCAGAAGTATTAATGATGAACTGAAGTATACTATACAATTACCAAAGGATGCTTCTTCTAATGATCTTTTAAGTTATTTGAGCAATAGAGGACAGGTGACTCATTTTGTAGAAGTCATTCCTTCGGCCAGTGATATTTTTATTCAAACAGTGACCAATAATTAAACTTTAGCAGCATGAACCATTTACCTCTGATAATTAGACGCGAATATCTCACTAAAGTAAGGAACAAGTCATTTATAATCATGACTTTTCTCAGTCCAATTATTATAATAGCACTCATGAGTTTAGTTGGCTATCTATCTCAATTAAATAATGATAAAGTGCGCACTATCTCAGTATTGGATGAGAGTAATTTGTTTATTGATCAATTTGAAAACGATGACAATCTGAAATTTGAGTCTGTAGCCGGAATCGATTTAGCGCAAGCCAAAAAAAATGCAGAAGAGGCAGAGGTCTACGGGCTGCTTTATATTCCGAAAAAAAGTAACATAGATTCTTTAGTGAAGGCCATTACCTTTTTTTCGGAAGATTCTCCGTCTATAATGCTTATGAGCGATATTGAAAGAGCTATTCTTCATGAGGCCAATATTCTTAAATTGGAAGCTAACAATTTTGACGCACAAGAAATAGATGATTTACGTGTAAATATACAGACCAATTTGGAAACATTTCAGGGAGAAGAAACCTCAGAATATGGATCTGTTCTCAAATTGGCTTTTGGAGGTGTTGCGGGATACCTTTTATTCATGTTTATTGTTATTTACGGGAATATGATCATGCGATCGGTCATTGAAGAAAAGACGAGCCGAATTATAGAGGTGATCATTTCTTCTGTGAAACCAATGAAGCTATTATTAGGTAAGATAATTGGTACTTCCTTGGCAGGGATAACTCAGTTTGTTGTTTGGATGTTACTGTTAACTATTTTAAGTACAGTAGTGACCCTTGTTTTTGGCGTTGATTCCAATGCTGTACGAACCGAACAGTTACAAACCGCTGTAGAAGCAACGGGTAATGATTTACCAACCATGATTGCTCAGTTTATGAGCGAAGTAGGTAAATTACCAATACTCAATTTGGTCATTATGTTCTTGTTGTTTTTTATTGGAGGGTATTTATTGTATGCTTCGCTTTATGCAGCCATTGGAGCTGCTGTGGATAGTGATACTGATACGCAGCAGTTTTTGTTGCCTATATTGATACCTTTAATTTTATCGGTATATGTTGGACTGTTTACTGTGATTGAAGATCCGCATGGGACGGTGTCGCAAGTGTTTTCTTTTATACCGCTTACGTCGCCTGTTGTCATGTTAATGAGAATTCCATTTGGAGTGCCTATTTGGCAACAAATTCTCTCGGTCCTTATTTTATTTGCTACCTTTATAGGTGCCGTATGGTTTGCATCCAAGGTATATCGTGTAGGTATTTTAATGTACGGGAAGAAAGCAAGCTATCGAGAGATAATTAAATGGCTTAAATATTAATTAGTGCAAGAAGAAGTTACCGATAAAATTACCACTGTAGTAACCGAAGATATTTGGGGGACTATTAAACGAGTTTTGGATTTTGGGTTCCATTTTGGAGAAGGTGAACATCAAATTCATATCACCGTTGGTTTGCTGCTTCTAGTGGCCGTGGCATTTTCAATTACAACATATTTGCTAAAATGGGTTAGAAACCTTTTTACTCGTAAGATGGACGAGACAGATAAGCTTAAGTTTTTTAGCTTCTTTAAGTTCGTAAAGTACGTTGTTTACATTATTGTTTTTTTTGCGATTCTTAGTTTTGCCGGAGTAAATGTGACTCCAGTATTAGCAGCGTCTGCCGCATTACTGGTAGGTATTGGTTTGGCTTTAAGAGAAATCTTTCAAGACATTTTGGGAGGGATACTTATTATGATTGATAAATCATTATTGGTTGGAGATATCGTTGAGGTTGATGGAAAAGTAGGAAGAGTAATAGATATCAAGCTTAGGACTACCAGAGCGATCACTAGAGATGATAAGGTAGTGGTGATTCCTAATCATAAGTTTATAACCGATACTATTTATAACTATACGCAAAACCATAAAACGACTAGGGAGTCTGTGGGTGTAGGGGTGGCCTATGGTAGTGATACCCAGCAAATAAAGGATTTGTTGTTACAAAGTGTTTCCGAGGATAGCCGTATTTTAAAACGCCCTAAACCTTTTGTTGCCTTTGAAGATTTTGGTGACTCAGCCCTACAGTTTAGGGTCTACTTTTATATTTCAGATAGTTTTATTGACCCGGTTATTAAAAGTGATATCCGATTTAAGATAGATGCTCTTTTTAGAGCACACGATATTAGTATACCTTTTCCACAGAGGGACGTTCATATTAGGAGTGGAGAAATTGCTAAATAGGTGGATGTCTTATAATGTTTTTATAAAACACCTTTTCCTTTTTTATACGCTACAATTTTAATGCTAGAGAGACGTTGTTAATTTGTCCAAGTACAAATTAATTGTACATTGGCCTCAAAATAGCGCCTTGCACGATTGATTTTTTCACAAACCGTTTATATTACATTATTGAAAAGGGTATACATTCCTCTGCTTTTTATGCTACTAATAGGTAGTGTGGAAACGAGCGCTCAGGACTCGGATTTAGCACGAATAGAATATACTTATATTCCGCAAACAGATTCTGAGAATTCTATAAGTAGATTTCGAGGCTTAATCAATTTTCCTATTCGTCTCAATTGGGATGGGAGTTATCTCGTTGCGGGATTCGAATATCGAAACTTAGATCTAGATTTTGAAGATCCGGTTCCTTTTAGTGTTGATGAGTTAGGGAAGTTTCAGCTCTTTCGGACAACGTTGGCGTATACTTTTAAGTTGAAGAATGATTGGAGATTTGCTGCTAAAGTTGGAGCCGAAGCCAATTCTAATTTTGAGACTGGGAAAATAACCAATGACGATACCAACTTCACAGGAGCATTGTTTTTAATTAAAAGTAGATCGGGAGATACTGTGGCTAAACCTAGTCGTCTCATTCTAGGACTTAATTATACGACCAATGCTGGAAGGCCTTTTCCAATTCCAATTGTAAATTATTATAAAAAGTTTCATCCCAATTGGTCCTATTCCGTAGGGACACCCAAAACGAATTTGAAGCATTTCTGGAAGAAAAAACATAGTGTTCAAGCGTACGTAACCGTCGATGGGTTTTTCTCAAATATTCAGAATAATCTTGAGGTTCCGTTGCAAAATGGAAGTGCTACAGCAGAAAATATATCTATGACCATGATTTTTGGAGGTTTGGGGTATGAATATTTCTTTTCGAAACATCTATTGTTCTACGCTTATGGAGGCTATAGCTTTTACAATGAAATTAGATTAAGAGACGAAAAAAGGAATAGTCTTTTTAAGATAAATGAGAGGAATACTTACTATCTTAGAACAGGAATTAAATTTAAAATATAAGCATGCCAAAAATATTAATTATTGAAGATGAAGCGGCTATCCGAAGAGTCTTGGTTAAAATATTATCTGAAGAGAGTGACACCTATGAAGTGTCAGAGGCCGAAGATGGTCTCGTTGGAATTGACACTATCAAAAAAGAAGATTTCGATCTCGTTCTTTATGATATTAAGATGCCTAAAATGGATGGTGTAGAAGTGTTAGAGGCAATTAAAAAGATTAAGCCTGAAATTCCTATTGTAATGATCTCTGGTCACGGTGATCTTGATACAGCAGTAAATACAATGCGATTGGGTGCCTTCGATTATATTTCTAAGCCTCCAGACCTGAACAGACTTCTTAATACAGTGCGTATTGCTCTGGATAGAAAAGAGTTGGTGGTAGAAAATAAACGACTCAAGAAAAAGGTTGGGAAGAAATACGAAATGATTGGTAATTCTCCTGAGATTAGCAAGATCAAGGATATGATCGAGAAAGTTGCACCTACAGAAGCGCGAGTTCTTATTACCGGTCCTAATGGAACAGGAAAAGAATTAGTGGCACATTGGTTACATCAAAAAAGTGATAGAGCAAAAGGCCCTATGATAGAGGTTAACTGTGCTGCTATTCCTAGTGAATTGATTGAAAGTGAATTGTTTGGTCATGTAAAAGGTGCTTTTACAAGTGCGAATAAAGATCGAGCGGGAAAGTTTGAAGCAGCCAATGGAGGGACTATTTTCTTGGACGAGGTAGGAGACATGAGTTTGTCTGCTCAAGCAAAAGTACTTCGTGCATTACAAGAAAATCGAGTGCAACGAGTAGGTAGTGATAAAGATATCAAAGTGGATGTCCGTGTCGTTGCTGCTACCAATAAAAATCTAAAAAAAGAGATCGAAGACGGTAATTTTAGAGAAGATTTATACCATCGTCTTGCGGTTATCCTTATCAAGGTGCCAGCTCTCAATGATCGACGTGCGGATATTCCGTTATTGATTGCTTATTTCAGCAATAAGATTGCGTCAGAACATGGAACAGCGGAAAAGAGGTTTGCCGAAAAGGCGATTAAACTTTTACAGGAGTATGATTGGACCGGAAATATTAGAGAGCTGCGAAATGTCGTGGAGCGACTTATTATTTTAAGTGATAAGGAGGTCAAAGAAAGTGATGTGAAATCCTTTGCAACTAAATAAAAAAAAGCGACCTGCCAATGGTCGCTTTTTTTGAGACTTATTGTTCACAACGTTCAAGGGCTGTAATGAGATCATCTGTCATTTGCCTTATGCTATTGGCGTAATACAGTTGTGTTGCTTTTAGAGTTTCTGAATCCAATTGAGTGTTACTTCTTTTAATCAAAGTTAAAGATGGCGCCGTACATTTCGAAGTCTCGGCAAATTTGTCAATTAACTGATTATACACGAGTAAAAAGGTTTCGGTTTCCCTTATGATCTCTTGTTGTTTTCGATTTTTTGCCGCTTTCTCAGAAGCCAGCTTTGCTCTCATAGCTTTTTGTTTTAAAAGTCGTTCGGTTATTTGTTTTTGCT
>JAHZIZ010000358.1 GCA_022601215.1 Bacteroidota bacterium | reverse complement strand
CGATCTTTATTCGAGAAATTGGGTAAAAAAGTGGAACGTGCAGCAGAACGTACCGTTGAAAGACGAGTAGAACGTGAAACTCAAAAAAGTACCGATAGGGTATTAGACAGTGTAATTGACGCTCCTAAAAAAAGTAAAAAGGAGAAACGAAAAGCAAGACGAAAGAAACAACGAGACACCCTTATTATTGGACAACCCAGGAAAGACAATCTCATTTAATAAAAAACTACTATGAAAAACACCATGCATCTATTTCTCTTATTACTCAGTATTTCGGCAACGATCCATGCTCAAGACCTAGAAACGAATACTAGTAATGTAACCACAAACACTGACAATTTCATGGATCTTCAAGCCAATGTATACGGGGATATATTCGGAAATACAATGAACATCGATGCCTTTAAAGGAATTGAGGACTTCAAGGGTTTAGTAAACAAAATGGAAGCTAGTCCCGAAGTAAAAAAACAATTAATTACTCATTACGAACTATATAGCAACAGCTTAGATCCTAAAAAGAAGGAACTGGCGAAAGTTCAGTTCAATGAACTTCTCATAAAAACTATGCAGGAAGGACAAACAAAAGATAAACAAACACCCTAAGTCAACTCCTATGAAATCATTTGCACCCTATTTTCTTATGGCATTGTGTATAGCCTGTAATACTTCCGAAGAAAAAAGGAATACAAACAATTCTGAAAACGAAACACCAACCGTTGAGGTTAAAAAGAAAATCATTAAGGAAGACGATAATAACATCTTTTTACCTCAAAAAGGAGATTATTCGGCCTTATTTAGCAAGCAAGATTGTGCCCAACTTATCACACTAGAGGAACTCTCTAAACTGAAGGGAAGCAGCATGAAGCAAGAAGACTATGGCTGCAATTTTACCTTCGGAACCAATGAACCTCCTACGAATCGTATCAGTTTTCTACATCAAAGATTTCCAAAAGAAAGTGTCGAAAAAGAAATTAAAAACTACATCAAAGATGCCCCTTTCATCTATCAAGAAATAAGTGCCTCTGGCGACACCTATTTATGCCATCAACCAGCGCCAGGGAGAGTGCTCATATTAAACCCAAACTATTCGAACACAATAATGATAACATACTCCAAAAGAAACGGTGCTGAACGCTTGGATGAACAAACTATCGAAGAAAACAAAAAATTTGCGGTACAAACAGCCAATTTCCTTATTGAAAAACATTCAAAATAATTCTCTATGAAATCACTGAAAATTATAGTTATAATCCTAATAGGACTGTTCACTACCAGCCCGTTATGGGCCCAACCATTTTCATTGGATAAAGAACTTAAACCTATTTTACTTTCCCTAAAAGAAGATGCACAAAACCCAAAAACTAAAAACATTATCACCAATGGTTTCATTGATGAAAAAGATGCATTCTATTACGTAAAAGGTCATGATGTCTTTGAATACTTAGACATTTATGTATTTAGTAATTATGGTAATCCAGATTTAAAAGTGGAATTAGTAAACACCAATTGGACGGATGTTGTAGAAACGCAAAATACAAATGATTCTGAAGACGGAATCATCCATTTTAAAATAAGAGCCTATAGTGATTTTGGACTACACCTCTTTCCTGGCGATGAAAAAATTAACTTTACCATTGCCGTTAGCGCGAGTGAACCTGTGACCGAATATCTTGGGTCAGCGTTTAGAAAAGCCCGAACTGGTGAATTAGACACTTCAGAATCAACAACCTCAGCAGCACATGAAAACAATTCCCAAACGGACGCTACGAGCTCAACTCCAATCTGGCTCTATATCGTACTGGGTGCAGCCGCTCTGATAATTGCCTTGCTATTAGGTGTCATTCTAGGTAGGAAAAAAGCGGCCTTGTTTTGGTTGTTCTTCCTCTTTATAAGCACTCCATCTTTCGCACAACAAGACAACGGTATGACTTGGCATGACACCAATCGTTATGGGGAATGGCTACAAGAACAAGCCAATGACAACCGAGGAGGTTTTTGGGAAAATGCCAATCAAGTGCGTCAGGGACTCGGAAGGCTTGGTAAGTTTGGCGAGAAATTTGGAAAATATAAAAAAACCTTCGATGCTGCGAATAATGCCTATAAGGCCTACACAAATTTAAACGGCTGTATTAATAGTGTTCCTCCAGCTGGAATGCCTAGAATTCCAAGTTTTTGTGAAACCGACGACTGTGAATCATGCTTTCTAGATGCTAGAACTAGATTTAATAAAAACCGATATACTTTTGAAAAACTAAAGGTCATTTATGGATGCACTCGTAACTTCACGGATGCTGCAATTTCCTTTGGCGACAATGTTTCTGGGTATCACGGGGTTTCAGGCTTGGCGTGGCAATCTCAAAAAGGTGGTATTAATAAGTCTATTAATGACTTGAAACAAGCCTATGACAAAAAATATGCAGAGTTATTAGAATCACAACATGAAATCTTACAAGAATTAAATAGATGTGAGGCAGAACATGGCATACCAGATTGGTATGATCGTTTCGGTTACCTGTATTTTGAATTCACAAAAATGAACTATCAACGTAAGATCTAGTACATGAAACGCTTCATTTATATAAGTTTTAGTGTCTTCATTTTTTCATGCGGAAATACTTCGGAAAAAAATAAGGAAACATCAAATACGGTTCCCACTGTTCAAGAATCGAGTGAACAGGATGACGAAATTGATCTCTTTGCAGACTTAGAAGAGGACGGCTGGGAAATGGACGAGGAGACTAGAGACGGGCTTGAAAATTTAGAGAAATTTCTAGAAGGCGTGGAGAATTTCTCAATCGAATCTAATTATGAAATGCTTCTCAATAAGCATCAACTAAATAGAGGAGACTTAAATCGATCGATAGAGGCTATTACTCAAGAGCGACTTGGAAGAGGTGACGGAACGAATGCACAAGAAGAAGCCGCCGCCTATGCAGTCCAACTGCAAGGCAAAATGAAAGAAGCGGGTTTAGGTATGACATTGGAAGAGGCGGAAAGTTTAGTCGCAGCCTATAATGCGAGCGCTGATCAAAAACTAACCAGTAAATATAAAGGTACCGAAACTGAAAAAGAGATCCACTCCATTTTACAAAAACAATTAGGAAATCGTCCCTCAGGGTTTATAGAAGAAAACTTAAATACTTATCAAACCAACAATAATAAAGAAAGGCTCTCTACTTTACGAAAACTGGCCGCCAGCACCTCGGAAATGGAAACACGCAACATCCTATTAGCGTATTATGAAATTTCTGATAAAGAACTGTTATTGCTAGAAAAATTTCCTAAAGTTTTAGAGAAGTTACCTTCAGAAAAAATCGCCATTAAGTCCAGAGATTATCAACTTCCAAAAGCGATTGAAGACCATCTTAAAAAAGGATTGGCTACCCCAAAATTTCGCGAACTCATTGTCGAATCCTTAGCGCAAAAAAAGGAGCTTGCAACAACATTTATATCGGAAGCTAATAAAGCCCGAAAAAAATTTTACACGAATAACCCCAGCTGGTTTCAGAACGAAGAAGGAGTAGACAACACTTATATTGATGAACGAGGTAATTTTGTATTCTTACCCTTGGGGGATTTGGCCTTTGCAGATGCAGTTGTAAAAGAACAACTTGGAACCTCTGGAGCACATGCGGAGGGAGCTATTGGAATCCCTGACATGTCGACCAAGCGATTTAAAGAGGTAGATCCTAAGATTTGCAATCTCGGACTTAAAGGCCAACTAACTGTAGCTTTTACTAATAACGCCCTGTCCAATGTTAATGGTCCTGACTTATATATTTTTGAAATGGGCGCCATAGAACCTACTCATCTTGAAATTTCCAAAAATGGGAGTGATTGGATTGCTGTAGGTAAGATTGAAGGTGGAACTGCTGCAGTTGACATTGAACCCTTTGTAAAGGAAGGCGATTCTTTTAATTATGTAAGACTAACCGATTTAGAGACTCCTAGCGGTATTCCTGGTGCGGACATAGATGCAGTGGCTGCCATAGGAGGAGCCATGCTCTTATCTCTAGATAGTTCAGTTCTCTTCGATTCAGGCTCTTATGAACTTAAAGAACTGGCTCATGAAGCTTTAGAGAAATTGGCCAATCAAATTAAGACTTTTCCAAAAGGTACTATCTCAGTAAATGGTCATACCGATAGCGACGGAAGCGCAACATCGAATAGTGTTTTATCTAAAAATAGAGCTAAAGCCGTGGCCAATGCCCTTGAACAACACCTCTCTAAAGATTACAAATTTACAATAGAAGGGTATGGCGCGAGCCATCCATTAGTTCCCAACACAACAAAAGAGAATAAACAAAAAAATAGACGAGTAGAAATCCTTATAACTCCAACAAATCAATAACTAAAAAATTAACAAAATGAAAAAACAGATTTTATTATGTGCTATGGCTATTCTCCTTTCCTTTAGTGGGTGGGGTCAAACGTGCAGTGACTTTTATCCGTTCAATGAGGGCGCCAGTTTTCAGATAACCAATTACAGTAAAAAAGGAAAGGTTGCAGCCGTTTCAGATTTCGCTGTTTCTAACACAACCGGAGATACTGCCACGATTACCACACAACTAAAAGATAATAAAGGAAAAGTATTAAGCGACGGAAGCTTTGATATTAAATGTAGTAATAATGGTATTGAGATGGATGTTAAATCCTTATTAAGTCCAGAGCTATTTAAGCAATTCAAAGATTTTAAAACAGATATTTCTGGAACTAACATTGTCATCCCAAATGATCTCAGCGTAGGACAAGAATTACCTGATGCCGATATGCACATGGCAGTTGATATGGGCGGAATTAATATGAATATGGATGTGAGTCTAACCGACAGAAAAGTAGTGGCCACCGAAAATGTGACTACGCCAGCTGGGTCATTCGATTGTTTCGTAATTACCTATACATCGAACATCAAGATGGGAATGAATCGAAAAGGAACAGCCAAGCAATGGTTTGCAAAGGGCGTAGGCATGGTAAAGCAAGAAGATTACAATAAAAAGGGCAAGGTAACCAGTAGTAGTCTACTTACCTCATTTACCAACTAGTAAGGTTGATTTAAAGTTTGAAAGAACCGAAGTTCAGGCTTCGGTTTTTTCTATGAATTTCGCTTGAAAAAGAGTGGAAAAATGGTGAAGCAACTTTGTCTTCACTTCTTCCATATCTACTGTTTTCACCCCTAGTTCTACATTGAGAGAGGTCACGGCTTTATCTTTTATGCCGCAGGGAATCATATAGTCAAAATATCCTAGGTCTGCATTAATATTTAATGCAAATCCATGCATAGTCACCCATCTACTAGCTCGAACTCCCATGGCGCAAATCTTTCTTGCAAATGGAGTTCCAACATCTAACCAGACTCCAGTCTCTCCCTTTGAACGTTCTGCTTTTAAGCCATATTCTGCTAAAGTAAGAATCACCATTTCTTCTAAAAATCGCAAGTATTTATGTATGTCTGTGAAGAAGTTTTCCAGATCCAAAATAGGATACCCTACAATTTGTCCGGGTCCATGATAGGTGATATCTCCGCCTCTATTAATCTTATAAAAAGTAGCATTGATCTCGGCAAGTTTATCTTCTGAAACTAACAAATTGTCGAAATCTCCACTTTTACCTAAAGTAAATACATGAGGGTGTTCAACCAACAAAAAGTGATTGGGAGTAGTGAGCGATAATTCCTCTCGCCTATTCCTGATTTTAAGATCCAAGATTTCCTTAAAAAGCACTTCCTGGTATTCCCATGTCTCTTTATAATCTTTTAATCCTAAATCTTGTATTAATACCTCTTTATTCAACGTAAACGGTCATTTAAATTCTATTTACAAAGGTAACTAATCTCATCTTTTAATGACAATTAGTCTCATTAAAAACTCATTACCTCCAATATGAACTCAAAGGAATGCGTTATATTTGTTATTCATCATTAACTTAAACTTACGTTATGAAAAATAAAACTTTTGGTTTCATTGCTATGCTTAGCTTTCTGCTAGCTAGCGGTGTCACTATTGGGCAGACAAACAACTTTTGGAAAGAGGCGACTTCCCAAAGGACAGCTCAACTGGATAAGGAGTTAAGAAACTCCATGCCTACACAGTACAGCTTATTAGAATTGAACACAACTTCATTTGCTTCTGTATTACTAGATGCTCCATCTAGAAAGCTAACCAATGAATCAACAACAATCATTAGCCTTCCAACGGATCAAGGAAAACTACAAGATTTTAAAGTGCTAGAAGCTTCTGTTTTTAGTGATGATTTAAAAGCTCAATTTCCGCAAATTAAATCGTATGTAGCACAAGGAATTACGGATCCTTCTGCCATAGCTCGATTTAGCGTTTCTCCTGGAGGTGTACATGTAATGATTAGCTCACCTAAGTATAAAACAATTTATATAGACCCGTATACTACAAACAAACAATTCTATATTCATTATTCTAAAAAAGATGTGCCTTCAGATCCTAACTCATTTGAGTGTCAGGTAGAAAACACTGTATCTAATTATGTAGAAGAGGGCGATTCGAATGCAAATAAAAATGCAGATGATGGAATGCTAAGAACTTTTAGACTAGCACTAGCGGGTACTGGAGAGTACTCAACGTTTCATTGGAATAATCAAGGAGTTCCAAATAGCGCAGACGATGCTACAAAGAAAGCAGCAGTACTAGTGGGTATGAACACAACCATGACCCGTGTGAATGGTGTATTTGAAAGAGATGTGGCATTGACCATGGAAATTATTGGTAACAATACAGATATCATCTACCTAAACTCTGGATCTGACCCTTATACTAACAATGATCCATTTGCCCTATTAGGTGAAAATCAAGCGAACTTAGATGCGGTTATTGGAAATGCCAATTACGATATTGGACACGTGTTTAGCACGCAAGGAGGTGGAGTTGCCCAACTTAACTCTCCATGTGTAAATGGTCTTAAAGCACAAGGAGTTACTGGAATTCCGACTCCAATTGGCGATTTTTATGATATTGATTATGTGGCCCACGAAATGGGGCATCAATTCGGTGCTAACCACCCTCAGAACAACAATTGCCAGCGTTCATCGGTATCGATAGAACCTGGAAGTGCGTCTACAATTATGGGATATGCCGGTATTTGCGCACCTAATGTTCAAAACAATAGCGATGACTATTTTAATGGTGTTAGCATTATTGAAATGTGGAATAATATTAGTGGTGGCGCTTCAACTTGTGCAGCGCAAACAGCGACAAATAATGACCCTCCAGAAATTAACAACAGTGGTGGGTTTTTCATTCCTCCTTCTACTCCATTTGTTTTAAGCGGTGATGCTACCGATCCAAATAGTGGAGATGTATTAACCTACTGTTGGGAACAAGTAGATACAACCCCGGCTCCAATGCCTCCCGTAAATACGTCTACCGCTGGACCTTTATTTCGATCTTTAGATCCTAACATATCGCCTGATAGATATATGCCAGCATTACCAACAGTGGTGGGTGGTGCTACTCAGAGTACTTGGGAAGTAGTTCCAACAGTACAAAGAAGTATGGCCTTTAGACTAACTGTTAGAGACAATGTTCTTAATGGTGGAGCTAGCGCAAGTGAGCTTATAGGTGTAACCACTATAGGTGGAACAGGACCGTTTGTCGTAACATCTCAGGCTACTAATGAAGACTGGGTATTAGGTAGTGAGCAGACTGTTACTTGGGACGTTGCGGGTACTGATGCGGCGCCAATTAGCGCAGCTAATGTAGACATTATTGTTTCTTTAGACGGTGGCGTTTCTTTCGACACTGCAATTGTATCTGGCGTACCTAACAATGGTAGTGCTACCTTTACAGTGCCAAACATTCCTAATACTACGGAAGCAAGAGTAATGGTGAAGGCCTCAGACAATCTATTTTACAACATCAACCCAACTGACTTTACAATTTCTGGGGTAGCTGGCGTTAATGACGTTTTATTAAATAGCCTTAGTATTGCTCCAAACCCAAGTTATGGTCAAGTAGCAATTTCTTTCGTATCCTTAGATAGTAACTTAGAAGTTGCGCTATACGATATGAAAGGAAGAAAGCTAACTTCAGAAATCTTTGAGGTTGCTAATGGAGTTAATGTGAATAGAGTATTAAATTACGATAGTTATGCTAGCGGAATGTATTTCGTTAAAATCACAAACGGAAGCGCTACTGCTACCAAGAAATTAATCTT
>JAHZIZ010000357.1 GCA_022601215.1 Bacteroidota bacterium | reverse complement strand
AGGGTTTTTACTCCTAAGATCAATCCGCTATCATCAATTAGAAAATCAGGAGTATGATGAGGGAAAGATTCTGTATTTCCTGGTGTCATACCTCCTAAGAAGAAGAAAAATCCTGGAGCTTCTCTCTGGAAATATGAGAAATCTTCTCCTCCTGTTGTCGCCTTCATTATTTTAACATTGTCTTGTCCCGCCACGGATTCTAGTGTAGGTACCATTTGTGCCGTAAGTTCAGGGTCATTATATGTTACGACGGTATTATTTTGCCATTCGATAGTAGCGCTACCGCCATAAGCTTTGGCAATATCTCTTGCCATTTCATTCATTCGGCGCATAATAAGAGCTCTCATATTTGGGTCTAGTGTACGAACTGTACCTATCAATTCAGCGCTTTCTGGGATGATATTAAATCGGACTCCTGATGTGATTTTCCCAACGGTAATCACGGCAGCTTCTTCCACAATGGGGGCCTCTCTACTTATGATGGTTTGAAATCCGTCTATAATTTTAGCTGAAATCAGAATAGGGTCTACACCGCTCCAGGGGGCGGAACCATGTGTCTGTTTCCCTTGAACGTTAACAACAAAACGTTCAACAGCAGCCATAGTACCTCCGCTTTTGTATTTTATTGTACCTACTGGTGTGCCACTATTTATGTGTAAACCAAAAATAGCATCCACCTTTGGGTTCTCTAAGACCCCATCTTTGATCATTAACTTGGCGCCGCCTTCTTCTCCTGGAGGTGGACCTTCTTCGGCTGGTTGGAAAATAAACTTTACACTTCCCTTAAGTTTATCTTTATGCTTGGAGAGTACTTCGGCAACACCCATTAAAATTGCAATATGGGTATCGTGGCCGCACGCATGCATTACACCTGTTTCTTTTTCAAGAAAAGTGGCTGTGACCTTACTTTTAAACGCTAGATCATTTCTTTCTGTTACTGGTAATGCATCAATATCTGCGCGCAACGCTACCACTTTACCAGGGAGATCTCCTTTTAGGATACCTACAACTCCAGTTTTGGCAACTCCCGTTTCCACATTCATTCCTAGGGATCTAAGATGTGCTTCAATTTTTTTAGCGGTATTGAATTCTCTATTGGAGAGCTCTGGATTTTGATGAAAATGATGCCGCCAATCTATCACCTGACTTTCAATTTTTTCAATGTCTTTTAAGACATCCTTGTGCATTTGAGCTATTGTCGTTTGGGCGGTTACTGCCAGTATAAGCAGAAGGAATAGTTTTTTCATATGTGTGTTGTCTGGTCGTTCAAAGCTACTATGTTATTCTTCACTAAGTTCGAAAAAATACTAATTTTTACTTTCTAAAGATATTCAAATTTCAGGAACTGTAAAACTTCTAACTTGTTTATAAATTCTGAAAAATCCACTCGCCGCATCCCGCTAATTTCAGTAATTTCACCATTCACAAAAACAAAGAATTGCAGCAGTATTTAGAACAACTTAATGAAGCTCAATTAGCACCAACTGTACAAAAGGATGGCGCTATGATTGTAATTGCTGGCGCTGGGTCTGGAAAGACAAGGGTGCTTACCTTTCGCATTGCCTATTTGATGTCGCAGGGAGTAGATCCTTTTAATATTTTGGCGTTAACGTTTACCAATAAGGCAGCTCGCGAAATGAAAAAACGTATTGCTGAGATTGTTGGAAGTAGTGAGGCAAAGAATTTATGGATGGGAACTTTCCATTCTGTTTTTGCAAAGATTCTTCGTTTTGAAGCCGATAAACTGGGGTATCCTTCCAATTTTACCATTTACGACACTCAAGATTCCCAAAGTGTGATTAGAGCGATTATTAAGGAGATGCAGTTGGATAAGGATATTTATAAATACAAACAAGTATACTCTCGTATTTCATCATATAAGAATAGTTTAATTACTGTGAAAGCGTATTTCAGTAATCCCGAATTGATGGAAGCAGATGCTATGGCCAAAATGCCACGTCTTGGAGATATCTATAAGAATTATGTGGATCGTTGCTTTAAAGCTGGTGCAATGGATTTTGATGATTTGTTATTAAAGACTAATGAGTTGTTGACACGCTTTCCTCAGGTTTTGGCGAAATATCAAGATCGATTTCGTTATATATTAGTTGATGAGTACCAAGATACCAACCATAGTCAATATTTGATTGTAAGAGCATTAAGTGATCGTTTTCAAAATATTTGTGTGGTAGGAGATGATGCGCAAAGTATTTATGCTTTTAGAGGAGCCAACATCAATAATATTTTAAACTTTCAGAAGGATTACGACAATGTGAAGGTCTATCGCTTGGAGCAGAATTATCGCTCTACTAAAAACATTGTCAATGCCGCCAACAGTATTATCGAAAAAAATCAGACACGATTGGATAAGGTGGTATGGACTGCGAATGCAGAAGGCAATAAAATTAAGGTAAATCGAACAATGACTGATGGTGATGAAGGTCGTTTCGTAGCGAGTAATATTTTTGAAACCGCTATGAACAATCAGATTGGTTATGAGGATTTTGCCATTTTATATCGAACCAACGCACAATCTCGAGCGATGGAAGATGCGTTGCGTAAAAAAGACATTCCCTATAGAATATACGGTGGATTAAGTTTCTATCAGCGTAAGGAAATTAAAGATGTACTGGCATATTTACGACTCATCTTAAACCCAAAGGATGAAGAAGCTCTTAAGCGTGTGATCAATTACCCGGCGAGGGGAATTGGACAAACTACGCTAGAAAAATTAACGGTTGCAGCAAATCATTACGATCGATCCATGTTTGATGTAATGAAAGCCATCGATAAGATTGATTTAAAAATCAATAGTGGGACAAAAACGAAATTGCAAAATTTCACGACCATGATTGAGAGTTTTCAGGTAATTAATCAAAGTCAAGATGCTTTTCAAATTGCTGAACATGTTACCAAGAAGACTGGTTTGGTACAAGAACTCAAAAAAGACGGTACCCCAGAAGGAATTGCTCGTATTGAAAATATCGAGGAACTCCTTAATGGAATGCGTGACTTCGTGGAAGAACAAAAGGAACTTGCCGATGCGTCTGGTTCTCTATCGGAGTTTCTTGAAGATGTTGCACTTGCAACCGATATGGATAACGATAAAGGTGATGATCATAAAGTGGCATTAATGACCGTCCATTTAGCAAAAGGACTGGAGTTTCCCTATGTTTATATCGTTGGAATGGAAGAAGACTTATTTCCAAGTGGAATGAGTATGAACACTCGGGCCGAATTAGAGGAGGAACGCCGATTGTTCTATGTTGCTTTGACTCGTGCCGAAAAGCAAGCTTTTTTGACCTATACGCAAAGTAGATATCGTTGGGGAAAATTAGTCGACGCAGAACCAAGTCGATTTATTGAAGAGATCGATGACATTTACTTAGAATATTTAACCCCCATTACCGAGCATCGGTATAAACCTCTTATAGATTCGGATATTTTTGGAGAGGTTGACAAAAGTAAGCTGCGACTTAAAAAACCAGCTTCAGGTACTCCACCTAAAGGGCCAACCGAAGATCAATTACGAAAATTACGTAGACTAAAACCTGTGAAGAGTAGTACCGATAAGAACTTTGACCCTTCTGCAGCGAATATTCAAGTGGGTAGTAAGGTTGCCCATGTACGTTTTGGTAAGGGTGTAATCGTGAAAATTGAGGGGGTTGGAGCAGATACTAAGGCGGAAATTAAGTTTGAAAATGGTGGATTAAAAAAACTCTTACTTCGCTTTGCAAAATTGGAAGTACTTAATTGACCGCTTATGATTTCTGTGTCCAACATTGTAATTATGTTACTGTCTATATTTAGTATAGGACTTTTGACATTTTCTTTATTTCTTCCTCAGGAATCCGAATTAAATAGACTTCTCACCTTTTACGATTTTGTATTGTGCTTGTTTTTTCTATATGACTTTGTGAAGCAGTTTGTAAAAGCTGAGCGGAAATGGAAATACTTTTTCACCATCGGATGGTTGGATTTATTGTCTTCAATCCCAGTAGTTAGCGAGTTGAGGTATATTAGAGTGTTTAGGATTTTTAGGGTATTTAGAATTATTAAGTCGATAAAGTTATTAGCAGATTTTATTAGAAAAAATAAGGCGAGTTCACTATATGGATTTGTAATTTTCGGGGCCTTTACAATTTTAGTCTTATCGACTACTGCAGTATTATATGTAGAACAAGATGTTGGTAATATAAATACGGCAGATGATGCGTTGTGGTGGAGCTTTGTTACAATTACCACTGTGGGTTACGGAGATTTATATCCTATAACTCGCATTGGAAGGATCATAGCTGCGTTACTTATTTTTACTGGTATAGCTTCCTTTGGAGCGGCTATTTCTTATATCACAGAAAAGACCACCGCCCTTAAAAGATCTTAGTCAACAGAAAGATAGGTGTTGATATATTCGCTAATCTGTGAACTCATATTGGCAGTGTCTTGTACACTCCAGTCATCTCCATGTCCACCCTCGTAGATAGTGAAACTATGATTGATCTGAGCATTGGTGAAGGCAGTGTTCAAAGATTGTCCATTGGTTAATGGTACCAAAGGATCTTGATTTCCGTAAAACATGGCTGTAGGACTGGACGCATTAGAGGCTTGGTACACCGGACTAACGGCTTGGGCATAATCTTCTTGTGGATAGGCACTTTCATCT
>JAHZIZ010000356.1 GCA_022601215.1 Bacteroidota bacterium | reverse complement strand
GCTGTTTCCCAAAATGAAGAGAACTATTCCAGACAATTGAAAATAAACAGCCGTCTCGCGTTGGTATTAAAAAATAATGTTTTAAAAAAAGAGGCGATGGCACTAGAGAAAACTATTACTGATATTGATCAGGCCATAAAAGTAAAACGAGCAGCATTAACCAAAAACCAGCAAAGGAAAAACCTTACATCAGCTATTAAAAAAATCAAAAAAAACATTCAGGATTCTTTAAAAAAACTAGAAAATTCGACTCCCACTAATGTGACAGCCACCCTTTCAGAGACCAAAGATGCCAATAAGTTTCTCATTGCCCTTGGAGATTTTTTAACCTCGAACGCAGAGACTGCGAAGAATGTAGCAACGAAAGGTCTAACCCCTAAGGATAAAGAAGCTGAATTGCAAAAAAATGTAGACGCTCTGACAAAGCTAAACACCGTTCAAACAACCGCAATCACTTCTGTTTCAGCTTGGAGCCTAGCTAAAAACACGTATGAGGGTTCAGGTAATGATGCTTCCCGTTTGGCAGAACTCAGGATTGCCTATTTTAAAGCAAAATTAGATTGCGATATCGTTGAATCACATCAGATTATTGAACCATCATGCTTGGCTCTAGTAGAACCACCCTCACCTTAAATCCAGTAGGATTTCCTAAAGAATCTTTTAAATATGGTTTATAGAATACACTTGCGTGGAAGAGCGAAGAAATAATTCTAAAAGGAAAGTGGCTAATGAAATATCTAAGAAGTTCAATTTTTCCCAAAATGATATTCGTAGTTGGAATTATATTCATTTGTAGCAGCATGGGAAATTCCAATTCTAATTCTGAAGACCTTGAAAGTGAGGGGCAGCCTCTAAGAGATATTTCACTTGAAGATTTAGCTGCAATAATTAATGGAGGAGAATCGAAAACCTCATCACAGAAGTCCCTAAACTCAAAAGCCCCTCCAGTTCAAGGGAATTACAATTCTTCCAGAGTTGCCCAGGCAGTAATTGAGATAAAAAAAAGAGGCAAATCTAAAACAATTTATGGGCATGATGACCGAAGAGATTGGTGGGAAATAAAAGACCAAAAAATTAAAAAACTCGCCAAAGCATCAGTGGCATTTTTTAATGAAAAGCACTTATCCCCTTTAGGATCGGATGGAAAATATTCACTGACATATAAAAATGATTTGAAAGGACAAAACACGCTGTGTCCTTCTGAAACAGAAAATTTTTTCCTACAAAGAACAGGGGCGTTTTGTTCAGGTGTGTTAATTGGTGAAAATACAATATTAACGGCCGCACATTGCGTGGCCGAAGCATCTCAAAACGAAAAAATTCCTCGTGTCGAGAATGTAAGATATGTTTTTGGTTTTATTGCACCAGACAAAGACAGTCTGGGTAATACAACCTTTGAATCAAACCAAGTTTATGCGGGAGCTGATGTTGAATATTATAATAATCTGGAAGATTGGGCCATCATTACCTTGGATACCTCTGAAGTTAACAAGATTCCAGCCAAACCGGTGACAGAAATTCAAAAAGATAAGATTAGCGATTTTGGAAAAGTTTTTGTCATAGGATACCCCGCCGGGCTCCCACTGAAATATGCCCCCAATAGTTGGGTACGCGACAATACCCCAGATAACACGTTTACAGCAGACCTGGACACCTTTGGCGGCAACTCGGGGTCAGGGGTCTATAATCAAGATACCAATTCTTTAGTTGGCATACTGACAGAAGGTGAACCAGACTTTATTGCAAATGGATCCTGCAATATTGTTCATATATGCCCTAGAGGACCCGTAGGTAGTAATTGCGAAGGTGAAGGCGTAACAAGGATTACTCAGGGAATCCGGGATGCACTAGGTTTATGATCCCACCATGCCAAGTTTATCTTCGTATCTTCGTTCTGCCATTCCTGAGAAGCAACAACATTGGCCTGTTGTGGATTTGGTGATTTGTCTATATTGAAAATTTTGTCTTTGGTGAATAATTCGACCTCATTTTTCATCCAAATTGTTATTTCGTTAGCTTGGATGAACCCACGGGGATCATATTTCCCATCTGCTTCTCCCTTCATCCCCTTAAGTAAAATGTGAGTAAAATAGCCATTATTACACATGTCCTCTTCCTTGCACTCGTATGAAAGTTCACCACTAGCCGAAGAGGAAAACATGACTGTTCCATTGTTACCGGCCATAGCATTTTCTAAATAACCCAAACCGACAACAACACCGTCAAAAGCTGATTTTGATCGACAGGCATCAAGGATAACAATCTTCTTGCCATTTAAAGGACCGATCCATTCCAAAAGCTTGGCTTGACTTAATCCGGTGGCTGCCAGCTTATCAGCATTCGAAATATCAGCATCTACCGGAATTAAATGAAATTTGCGATAGGGATTATCCCCGTGGCCTGAGTAATAAAACAAGGCAAAATCCTCATCTGTCACATTTCTGTTTAGCCATGTTAATCCACCAAGAATACCTTCTCGAGTAGCATTAGAGTCGGTAATCAATTTGGTTATCACCTTATTGAAAATTTTACCGCCTTCCTCCTTGCTCTGAGCCTTTAGCAAAACATTCAAGTCTTCCGCATCCTTTGCGGCCCAATTTAGCTTGAGTTTGGGATTTTCATATTCACTCACCCCAACAAGAACTGCATAAAGGTTTGGAAGATCTTTCTCCTTTACTTTGGAGCCAGTCCATTTGAGAGTTATTTTAGTTGAATCACCAAAATTATTTTTATCATCATAAGCACGT
>JAHZIZ010000037.1 GCA_022601215.1 Bacteroidota bacterium | reverse complement strand
GCCTGTAACAGTTTTTACCACATCTGGTCCAGTTACAAACATATAAGAAGAGCCTTTAACCATAAAAATAAAATCAGTTAAAGCTGGAGAATATACCGCTCCACCTGCGCATGGCCCCATGACTAGAGTAATCTGAGGTATAACGCCTGAAGCTTTTACGTTTCTGTGAAATAGTTCACCATAGCCCCCAAGCGCATCTACCCCTTCCTGTATTCTTGCACCACCTGAATCATTTATACCAATTACTGGTGCTCCAACTTCAATAGCCGAATCAATTATATTACAGATTTTTTTAGCATGATACTCCCCGAGAGAACCGCCTAGAACCGTAAAGTCTTGGCTATACACAAACACTAAGCGGCCATTTATAGTCCCATGGCCGGTTACAACACCATCTCCAGAAAATTTTTTATTTTTCATTCCAAAATTATCGCAACGGTGTTCAACAAACATTCCTGTTTCCTCGAAACTATCCGGGTCAAGTAAACCTTCTATTCGCTCCCTTGCCGTTAACTTTCCTTTATCATGTTGCGTTGAAATTCTTTTAACTCCACCTCCAAGCAAAGCAGAACTTTTTTTCTTCTGTAGTGCTTGCGCTTGAGCTTGTTGCTGATGAAACGCTTGTGTGCTCATATCAAATACATCACTTATTACATTGAGGGCCGATTATAATGAATAAATTTCATAAAAGATAGAGTAAAAATTTTTAAAAGTTAGCGTCATGACGCCATTTCCTAAATTTCTTATCGCGGGTTCACGTTATATAC
Source organism: Bacteroidota bacterium (assembly GCA_022601215.1). Lineage (GTDB taxonomy): Bacteria > Bacteroidota > Bacteroidia > Flavobacteriales > Flavobacteriaceae > Aureisphaera. The sequence goes on along the minus strand of JAHZIZ010000037.1, from coordinate 1,829 downwards.
AATAGGTAAGCAGTGAGCATGAATAGCAACGTTTAATCTAGGAAGCCGATATAAAATAAATCATTATATTGCTCGACTCAACGCAAAAGAACCTCTATTATTTTTTATGATAATCGTAAGGCCATGATTAAATAAAAATATGTATACAGAAAAAGTTATACAAAGCAGTTTAAACCCACAGCAGCTAGGAGCCGTTAATCAAATCGAAGGACCTTTACTTGTACTTGCGGGTGCTGGAACAGGCAAAACCAAAGTCTTAACAAGTAGAATAGCGCATATTATCGAACAAAACATAGCTTATCCTTCAAATATTTTAGCAGTCACTTTTACAAATAAGGCCGCAAAAGAAATGCAAGAGCGGGTTAATAGGATTATTCAAGCTGATGGCCTTAATATTGGAACATTTCATTCGATTGCAGCTAGAATGTTACGATCTTATATAAATGTTCTTGATCTTGGGTTAAGCAGCAATTTTACTATCATCAATCAGGATGATCAAATAAAGCTTATCAAAAATATAGCGCTGCAAAACAATGTGGATGTCAAACAATACCCATCCAAAATGATCCATGTAATTATTTCAAGATGGAAAGACCAAGGTTTATTATCAGAAAAACTTTCTGAATCTGAATTTCATTCGCCGGCTCATAAAATTGCAAGTTCAATATATTCCGAATACCAGAAACAAATGCATGATTCAAATGCTTTAGATTTTGGCGATCTACTGCTTTATTGTAATCAAATTTTAATTCAAAATCCAGATATCCTAGAGCATTACCAGAATAAGTTTAAGTATATTCTAATAGACGAATACCAAGATACAAATGCAGTGCAATATGTATGGGCAAGGATGCTAGCAAGTAAGCATAAAAACATATGCTGCGTGGGTGACGATGACCAATCAATATATAGTTGGCGTGGAGCAGAAGTAAAAAATATACTTCGCTTTGAACAAGATTTCCCAAATGCCAAAATCATAAAGCTAGAACAAAATTATCGATCTACACCTTTTATTTTAAATGCCGCGTCCAGTATTATTGGAAATAATAAAAAAAGACATGGAAAAAAGCTTTGGACGGACCAAAAAGAAGGAGAACGACTTAAAATTATATCTTGCTGGAACGATAAAGAAGAAGCAAGATTCATATCTACTGAAGTAGAAAATTATGTAAAGACCGGAAAATTCAAAGCTAATCAAATCGCTATCCTGGTAAGGGCCGGTTTCCAGACAAGAGCTTTCGAAGAAGTTTTCATAAGCAATGCACTTCCTTACCAAATCATTGGAGGTTTAAGGTTCTATGAAAGAATGGAAATTCGTGACGTTCTGGCATATATAAGACTAAGTATCAATACAAATGACAACCTTGCATTAGAAAGAATTATTAATGTTCCCAAAAGGTCTATAGGTAATGTTACCCTTAAGAAAATAAAGGATTGCGCAAATGAAAACGGAATCTCCGTTTTTGAAGCGCTAAAGCAAATGATCAGCGAAAATAAATTCAAGGGTAAAACAAAAGAGAGCCTAGCTGACTTTGTCCACATAATTACCCTAGCTGGGCAAAAATACGAAAAAGAATCAGCCTTTGATGTTACCAAATTTATTTTAGAAGAATCTAATTATCTAAATATTCTTAAGGCCGAAAAAACAGAAGAGTCTCGTGGAAGGGTTGAAAATATAAACGAGATGCTGCGAGCTATTGATGAATTTGATAATATCGTAGAATTTGTAGAGCATTCTAGCCTAATCATGGATAACGAATCACTTGAAACAGATTTTGGCGGTACAGTTAAAATAATGACTCTACATGCAGCAAAAGGTCTTGAATTTG
>JAHZIZ010000355.1 GCA_022601215.1 Bacteroidota bacterium | reverse complement strand
CATTGAAAAAGAATATTCTTTTCTCAACGCCGATTTGTACTACCAGAAAAAGGATTCACAATGGGAGTTTTCCATTCAGGCGGATAATATATTAAATGTAGAGGCCACTAACAATGATAGTTTTAACGATCAGTTCAATACGACCAATCAATATTTTGTGTTACCTCGAATTGTAATGTTGGTGGTGAAATACGATCTATAAATAATAGTCCCTTAAGATACGAAAGGCCCGCTCCGTTGGAGTGGGCTTTTTTATACAGATTAGATACAACTCTAAATTTTGTAACTTCCCTTAAAACAACTCTTATGCGCAACATACTTTTTGGGGTGGTTCTTACCCTTGTTCTTGTTTTTGGACTCCGATATTGTGAGCACGAAAAAGAAGAAAAAGAAAACCTTATTCAGCATACAGCATTAATTGAAAAGGAGCTTAAGAATGTAGGGAAACTTATCGTGACGGAAGGGAGTTTTGCCGAAGTCTATAGTTATGAAGATTCTAAAAAGTTCTATTTTGATGTGTTTTCGGCCACTAAGAAGGCCCTCGTTGTAGTCAATGCGAAAGCTACCATTTCATATGACCTCGCTCAGGTGCAAACGGAAATTTCCGAAGAAAATAAAACAGTAACCATTCTTTACATTCCAGAACCCGAATTGAATATTCACCCAAATATTGAATACTACGACCTCTCTCAGGATTATTTCAATCAGTTTGAGGCAGATGATTACAATAAAATTAAAGCGCGGATAGATACTTCTTTGCGTCAAAAAATAGAGGCGTCAAATTTGTACACTAATTCCGAAAATCGATTGATTTCTGAGCTTCAGAAAATTTATGTGCTCACCAGTAGTTTGGGCTGGACTTTAGTACATGAAAACGGAACTATTGTCAATCCACGTAGTTTTGAACTTTTGGATTAGTGAACAGAAAGTTTTTTATGTAGGGACATCCATCCACCTCCATTCATAGCTTCTACACCATTGGAGCGTAAAATGGCCGCAGCACTACCACTGCGTACCCCGCTTGCACAGCAGGTAATTATGGGCTTGTTCCATTTTTTTATTTCTGAAATTTTCACAGAAACCTGTTGCAAAGGTACATGTTTAGAGCCTGGGATGGCGCCTTGCTGGTACTCACCCTTGGTGCGAACATCTAAAATAATGGCGCCACGACTTTGATAATCGGCGAGTTTCTTTTTCTTATTTCCAAATAGATCTAATAATCCCATAATATAGTACTACACTTCGCCAAGACCCAGAATGACTATCTAGGGACGGGAAGGATTTGTTTAATTTGTTATTTCTTTTTCTAGTAATAATAGTCCACCATTAATTAAATGTGCGATCTCCGGCCTCTTAATTTTCAATTCTTCCAAATGAGTTAATATTTTTGGCTCTTGAGTTAATTCATATAATTCAAGCGGCAACAGCCAGTCATTGGGGAAGTTGTCTTTTAGTGCTTTGAAAATAATATCGGCTTTGGTAGCTTCTGGATTTTCAAAAGGGATGTCCATTTCTCGTATTTCCCTAACATTGTCATATAGCTCATTTAGTGCTCTCATTGACTCAGAAGAAACTGCTTTTACTGTTTCCGTATTGCTTGGTGCATGTGTGGTAAGATCGAAGCTGAGATAATCTGCTGCCCCAGCAAAAGCCGAAATTATTTCTTTCCCAACTGCCATATCGAAATCGCCATCTTCTGGAGAAAATAACACTTCATTTTTATAAGTAACCGTACATTCGGTAAATTGAATAAGCATGAGTTCGCCTCCAAGATTTCGCATTCCTGTGACGTTCATACCTTTCACAGTGATGCCACTTTCAAACTCAAACTCAATGGGTTTTCCATCGTAAAAGTTATAAGCTTGAAGGTCCCTAGGACCCATGTTTTCAATAGCCAGATTAATTCCTTTTAACTTTCCTAGGGGCGATCTAAATCCATTATTGTGTCTCCGTATACCATGGCCTATGACTTCTTTTTCACGATAGGCCAATGCAGTCTCACCTTCGGTTTCAAAGTATACAACTTCGTTGTCTTCATTCTGAATCATTTTAGTAAAGATTCCTGAAATTTGAAGTCCTGTACTAATCTCAATAGTTCCCAATTGTTTGGAGCCAATAAGTTTCTTTAGTCCTCGCCAACCTCCTTTTCGCACTGCCATAGTATTGGCAAATTCTTCCAAGACTTCTTGCAAGTAGGCGAAGTCTGGTGTAACATAGAGTTGCGGTTGAGGTTTAGTAATATCGAAATCTTGATACGCTGCTTGTATAGAGTATGGGATCTTTTTTACTTCTTGTTTCATACACCATTCACTTTCTCCTATGGAAGAAAGTAAGCCCGCTCCATATATTTTGGGGTTGTTAATGGTTCCAACCATGCCATACTCCACGGTCCACCAATGCAAGTTTCTAATGAGCGCAATTTCAGAAGGTTCTACTTCTTTATTTTGTAAAGCGAGTACTCGCTCTTCAGCGGCATCAATTTGATCTAGTGGAGTGCCTTCAGCTTCCTTTAAGATCGATAGTTCGCGTACCGCTTCATACATTTCGGTGTCATGAGCACTCGTAATAGCCTTTGCGCCAATTTCTCCAAAACGACGTAGGTATTCCGCATAATCTGGACTCGCAATAATAGGGGCATGTCCAGCACCTTCATGAATGATGTCGGGAGCTGGCGTATATTCAATATTTTCTAATTGCCTAATATCACTGGCAATTACCAATACTTTATAGGCTTGAAATTCCATAAAGGCATTGGGGGGAATAAAGCCATCTACCGCAACGGCCGCCCAACCTATTTCTTTAAGGATGCGATTCATTCCATACATAGACGGAATAGCATCTATTGAAATTCCTGTCTTTTGAAGGCCTTCTAAGTAACTATCATGTGCTACATGGCTTAGGTAATCTACATTTTTTCGCATAACATACCTCCATACTGCCTGGTTTATAGGCGTATAGTCCTCGTAGTTTTGAGGTTTAATGTATTGCTTAATGTGCGGAGGTAACCGATCAATAAGTTCGTTACTTTCAATTTCCTGCTTCATAGTACCAAAAGTAGCAAGTAAACTGGAAAACTTACAATTTTTATCAATTTATGTAAGAAGATCTTTTTAACATGGAGTGCCTAAATGTGTATCTTCGTGTGAATGAAACCTCGTTCTCGAAAAGAAGAAATTATTGATCAGGCGGCAAAACTCTTTCAAAAAAGGGGGTACAGCGCTGTGACCATGCGCGATATCGCCGAGGAGATGGAAATAAAAGCTGCGAGTTTGTATAATCATATAAGCGGTAAACATGAAATTCTCAGTCTCTTAGTGTTGAGCGTAGCGCAACAATTTACCGAGGGGATGGACGCCGTCTGTGCAAAAACATTGTCTCCCACCGAAACGCTAAAGGCAATTATTGAGATGCATATCGATGTTGCCGTGAGTCATGCCAATGGAATTGCCGTTATGAATAACGATTGGATGCATCTTGAACACGACGAACTTACTCGATTTGTGGCAATGCGAGATGGGTATGAAGAAAATGTTAGAGCCGTTATAAAAGAGGGGATTTTGGAAGGAACAATAAGAGATTTGCACCCTGAAGTGCTATTGTTTTCTATGTTGTCGACGCTTAGAACTATCTATCTGTGGTATCAAAAGCGAGGTAAGATTGACGTTAATATTCTAAAAAAAGACATGGTAGCTGTTCTTCTGAAAGGAGTTGTGTAATGATAGATAACGGCAATATCTGCTTAGAGTAAATGGATTTGCGTATCTAACTAACAATTGTTAGTTTTGTAAAAATATTTAGGCATTGTGGCTACATTTCACACATTAAGAATAAAGGAGATTTATAAGGAAACAAGTGATTGCTCAGTGATTAGCTTTGATGTTCCTTCTCACTTACACCAAGAATTTGCATTTCGTCAAGGACAACACCTAACATTAAAAGCCATTATAGATGGAAAAGATACTCGTAGGTCTTATAGCTTGTGTTCAGCTCCCACTGAAGGAGCGTGGAAAGTGGCAGTAAAGCAAATTTTAGGCGGTGCGTTTTCTACCTTTGTTAACGAGGAGCTTAAAACAGGAGATTCACTTGATGTGATGGCTCCTAGTGGGGCTTTTGGAGTAGCGGTGAGCCCCGAAGAGCAAAAGAACTATTTGTTTTTTGCAGCAGGGAGTGGAATTACTCCTGTACTTTCAATGATTAAGGCGCATTTAAGTGCTGAGCCTCAGGCTACT
>JAHZIZ010000354.1 GCA_022601215.1 Bacteroidota bacterium | reverse complement strand
TTTGGCTCGATCTGCAGGGTTAGCCGTGGCCAATAAGCCAGGAGGAACGTCTTTTAACCCCCTTCTTATTTTTGGAGGTGTTGGTTTAGGAAAAACTCATTTGGCCCATGCGATTGGTGTGGACATCAAAGAGAAGTACCCAGAAAAGACCGTCTTATATATTTCTGCTGAAAAATTCACTCAACAGTATATTGAAAGTGTAAAGAAGAATAATAGAAATGACTTTATTCACTTTTACCAGATTATTGATGTACTTATCGTAGATGACATCCAATTATTGTCTGGTAAGGCAGGTACTCAGGATGTGTTTTTTCATATTTTCAATCACTTACACCAAAACGGAAAGCAGGTTATTTTAACAAGTGATAAGGCTCCTGTGGACATGATTGATATTGAGCAACGTTTATTATCGCGTTTTAAATGGGGACTTTCTGCGGAACTTAATCATCCAGACTATGATACAAGGGTCGCCATTATTAAGAACAAACTATATAGAGATGGTGTTGAAATGCCGCAAGATATTGTAGAGTTCTTAGCGAACAACATAAAAACAAATATTAGAGAGTTGGAAGGTGCAATCATTTCGTTAATTGCACATTCATCATTCAATAAGCGCGAAATCACAATAGACCTCGCTAAGAAAATTGTAGACAATTATGTAAAGCACACCAAACGTGAAGTTTCCATAGACTACATTCAAAAAGTAGTAAGCGAGTACTTTCAAATGGATGTTGAGACACTGCAATCTAAAACCAGAAAACGCCATATAGTGCAAGCGAGACAATTGGCTATGTTTTTTGCTAAAAAGTTCACCAAAGCCTCGCTCGCTTCTATTGGATCTCAAATTGGACAACGTGATCACGCTACCGTATTACACGCCTGTAAAACAGTGGATAATCTATCGAGCACCGACAAACAATTTAGAAAGTACGTGGAAGACCTCAACAAAAAATTAACTTTATAATAATTCAATCCTACCTTGTGTAGGATTTTTTATTTTCAAATACCCATGAAAACCAAAATCTTAATGGTATGCTTAGGTAATATCTGCCGTTCCCCGCTGGCCGAAGGTATTTTAAAATCCAAGGTAGACACGACTCACTATCTGGTAGAATCTGCCGGAACTGGAGGTTGGCATGTAGGGGCGCTCCCCGATCCAAGAAGTATTTCTATTGCTAAAAAGCATGGGCTAGACATAACCGATCAGCGAGGTAAAAAGTTTTCTACGTACGATTTTGAAATCTATGATCATATCTTCGTTATGGATAACAGCAATTACCGAGATGTGATCCGTTTAGCGAAAAACGATTCAGAAAAACAAAAGGTAAAACTCATTCTTAACGAGATATTTCCAGGAGAAAACGTTGATGTCCCTGACCCATATTATGGTGGCGACAATGGCTTTGAACAAGTCTATCAAATGCTTAACGAAGCCTGTGAGAAAATTATGAGTAGGCTTTAGTTGAGTACTCCTCATATTTTTTGTTACTTTGAGTAAAATCCCAATTATGAAAAAGTATCAAATACTACTCGCTGCCCTTATATTTTCTTGTGCAGCATTCGCTCAGACCTTTACCTGAGAAGAATTCGCCACTGGATTTTCAGATCCCGTAGACATAAAAAATGCTGGTGATGATAGACTCTTTATTGTTGAACAGGGAGGTCGAATAAAAATTTTAAACGCTGACGGAAGCACTAATGCTGCGGCATTTTTAGATATTTCATCACAGGTTTCAGGAGGAAGTGAACAAGGCTTATTAGGCTTAGCCTTTCATCCGGATTATGCAAATAATGGTTATTTCTATGTAAATTATACCAAAACGAATGGAGATACTAGAATCTCTAGATTTTCAGTAAGTGCTGGAGATCCTAATATCGCAGATGCCGGATCTGAATTAGATTTTATGGACATCGTGCAACCGTTCTCCAATCACAATGGAGGTTCAATCAACTTTGGAGCCGATGGATACTTGTATATCTCTACCGGTGATGGTGGTGCTGGTGGCGATCCAGGAAATAGATCTCAGAATACAGCTATTTTACTTGGAAAACTTCTGCGCATAGATGTTGACAATCCAGCCAATGGCAATAACTACGGAATTCCAGCAGATAATCCATTCGCAGGCAGTTCTTCACAAGCTGAGGAGATATGGGCCTATGGCTTAAGGAATGCTTGGAAATTCTCATTCGACAGTGAAAACGCTGATGTATGGATCGCTGACGTAGGGCAGAATGCCTGGGAAGAAATCAATAAGGCTGGTGGTTCTGAAGCTGGACTTAATTACGGGTGGAGATGCTATGAAGCCAATGCCGTTTTCGACACCTCATCTAACTGTCCAGATCCGAGCGAGTTGGTGTTCCCAATCGGGGAATACGACCATAGTACTGGTTTCTCAATTACGGGCGGATATGTATACAGAGGAAGTACTTACGCTAATCTACAAGGATATTATTTCTTTGCCGATTTTGGGACGGGACTTATAGGCACAATAGATGAAGCTGATCAGCAAAACAACGTTGGTACCTTTGGTGGGAATTGGTCATCGTTTGGGGAAGATTCAAATAATGAACTATACATTTCTGGATATAATGGGCAAATTTTTAAAATAGAAGGAGAAATAGTAGCGGGTGTTAACGATGTAAACACTCTTAAAGTAAGCCTCTCTCCTAACCCGGCATCCACTACCGTTACTATCAATACCGCAACGGAAATCATGCAGTCTATTAGCGTATTTGATGTGTTAGGGAAGAAAGTATTAAGTAGGGAAAATCTATCTTCTACAAGTAATACTCTCATTGTTGAGGGTCTTGTAAGCGGTGTTTACTTGGTAAAGGTTACAACAAGTAATGGTACCGCTGTTAAAAAAATGATCGTTCAGTAAAACATCATAGAGCGACCCAATAAAAATAGAATTAATAAGATGTTGTAGTTCATGCGAATTACAACATCTTTTTTTCATTACATTTATAATACAAAACTAACCGCATGGAAAACCCTTTAGGCAATGTATATTTAATCCCATGTACTCTTGGAGATACCCCTCCACTTGAAGTACTGCCCTTTCTTGTAAAAAAGGCGGTGGAAGAAATAGACTACTATATTGTAGAACATGAGAAAGATGCCAGGCGTTTTATAAAAAGCATAGTTCCAAGAAAATCGCAACCCGATTTACATTTTTCTATCATCAATAAGTTTACAGATTCTAGTGAAATACCAGAGATGCTTAACCCTTGTTTAGAAGGTCATGATGTTGGAGTAATAAGTGATGCTGGATGTCCAGGCATAGCAGATCCTGGCGCCGCCATTGTTGCTCAAGCCCATATAAAGGGAATCAAGGTTGTCCCATTGGTAGGCCCCTCTTCCATCTTGATGGCAATGATGGCTAGTGGTTTCAATGGACAGAATTTTGCTTTCAATGGATATTTACCAATCGATAAACGCGAACGCAAAACAGAAATAAAAAGACTTGAAAGACTTTCTAGTGAGCAAGACCAATCACAATTATTTATTGAAACTCCATATAGAAATAATCAGATGCT
>JAHZIZ010000353.1 GCA_022601215.1 Bacteroidota bacterium | reverse complement strand
TATTGGGTGTAAAGTATACATGGTATAAAGTAGCGCCCTGTGCTGTAGGAGTTACTACTACATTTCCATATTGATCTTCAGCGACATTCACAGTAACCGTCAAGTTGGAAGGAGTCACCACTTCTCCAAAACGGGTATCATCTTCCTGACAGCCTATTGGCAATAATAAAATGATTAGTATTGAAATTGCTTTATATAAATTTTTCATGCGCTTTTTTTTAGTTTGCCAGTTCTACATCATCAAAATAATAAGTGCTTCCATCTCCCGGCAGATCTACGATAAATTCGAAGAAGACTACTACCGTTGTAAAATCGAAATTCGTGTCCATTCCGGAAAAGTCCCAGACGAGTTCTTCCCATTGATTTTCAACAGTTGTATTAACGTCTAGTTCTACAAAGTCTCCATTACTATTTTCTAATTTTAGACGAACGGGGATATTGGCTTTCGGAGAATATGTTTTCATGCTAATGCTTTGCGTACCAGAAAAATCGACAGGAGCATCCAATGGTATGGCGGTTCCAGCGAAAAACTGAGCACCAACAGTTTTGGTTGTTCTAATGACGTTGGCACTAGGATTATTTCCAGTTGGGAAAGGGTTGGCTTCTAAGAAAGAGTCTGCCCCTTCAAAACCAATGATATTGTAAACGGTACTTGTGTTTTCAAAATCTAGCGGTAACTCAACCGTGTTTCCTGGTGCGATCCCTTGAGCTATGTTGTCGTAATAATAGGTGGTATCTGAACCAATATTTCCGAACTCGAAGAAAATAACCACCTTACTGTATTCTTGGGAAAGATCGGCTGATGAGAAATCGAAATACAAGGTTTCCCATTCATTCGCTACCGTCGTAATTGCATCTATTTCTGCAGAAATGCTAGCATTACTCGCATTTTCAATTTTCAATTTAACTGTGGTTCCTGCGGTAGGCGACCAAGAGTCTAACTGAAATGTTTGAAATTGAGAAAAATCAATGGATGCACCCAATTCTATGACAGTCCCTGCAAAAACTTCAGCACCATTTTCTTTAAAAAACTCAGTAACAGTAGCACTTGTGTTTATTCCGGACGGGTCTGGGTTATCTATAATAGTATTGATGGCTCCTCCAAAATCAATAAAAGCATAGTCAAGAGTTTCTGATTCAAAATCGATGGGAAGGGTAATAGGATTTTCTATAATAACTTCTTCGGTAGCTTGAATACTTTGAGTGGCTCCGCTAAAAGCAAATACTGTTATAGTATAAGAACCAACATCTGAATAAGTATGAGAGGCGTTTTCACCAATTCCAAAGGGGGTAGGAACTTCATTAGGGTCATCACCAAAAAGTACTTCAAACCCTACTGCGAAATCCGCTTCAGCACTTACTTCTATTGAAAAATTGTCTCCACTAACTGGATTAACAGTGATGGATAAATTTTCGGGAGGTAAAAACGAAACTGTTAATGGTTCGCTATAGGTAGCAGTTTCTCCATTTAGGTTTTGGGCTGTGACGACAAGTTCAAATGTTCCTTCAGTAAAAATATGTGAAACGTTGCTTCCCGTGGGAATAAGCTCACTTGTTGTACCATCTCCAAAGTCAATAACAAAAGACGCAGCGGACTCACCACTTGGCGTTATTGTGGCTAGACCAGAATTGTCCTGTGCTAATTGAATTTGTAAACCAAGGTTGGAAGGGACCGGAATAGCATCAACAAAACCAAGATCCACGTCATCATTATCACAAGCTGTTAATAGTTGTAGTAAGCATAATGTGGTAAATAGGTATATGTGTTTAATTTTCATACAATGTTTTTTAGTAGCCAGGGTTTTGAGCCCAGCGATTTCCAGCTAACTGAATTTCAATTAGAGGAATTGGGAATAATTCATGTTTTCCAGGAACGAAACCTTCAATGGCTCCTGCCGCTCTATTTGTTCTTACTAAATCAAAGAAACGATGTCCTTCTCCTACGAGCTCGAGTCTTCTTTCTAAGTAAATAGCATCTGTAAGTTCACTGCCAGAACTAGTTATATTGTCTAAACCGGCTCTTACTCGCACACGATTTAAATAGGTGCGGGCAGTAGCGTCGTTACCATTTCCACGATTGTGAGCCTCTGCAGCCATGAGCAACACATCTGCAAAACGGATAGATCTGTAATTGTTTGGATTGGTAAGGTTTTGATCCCCAATATTAGAATCACCTTGTCTAGGGATGTACTTTCTATTAAAGAATCCGGTGTGTTCAAATCCTTCTGTCCAAGTAACACCAGCACCATTGTTGTAGTCTTGATTTTGATCGGCATAAAGCTCAATATTAAGGATGTACTCATCTCGTCTAAGATCATCATCCGTGTATAGGTCGTAGATTTCTTGAGTTGGTACGTTAAAACTGAAACCTGATTCGAACATAGGTCCGTTGAAATTCCTTGGTCCGTTGAACCCTACGGCTACATTTCCTTCGCTACATTGTAAGCAGTCGAAACCAGCACCTTCTAAGTCGGTATATTGCACTTCAAAAACAGACTCCTGCGTGTTTTCATTGTCATTTTCAAAAAGGAGTGTTAGGTTTTGAAATAAGTCATGTGGTCCCTCATTGATAAGTTGATCCAATGTACTGGCTGCCTCTGTAAATTTGTCTTGATACAGATAAACCTTTCCTAAAAGCGCTAGAGCAGCACCCTTGGTGATGCGTCCTGTCTGAATTTGCGTATAGGGGAGGTTTTGCGATGCAAACAAAAGATCGGCTTCCATTTGGGCGTATACTTCTGCTTTCGGAGAGCGATCGTATTCGTCACCAAATAAGATACGAGTGTCCACGGCTAATGGGACATCGCCGAACCATTTCACTAATTCAAAATAGTAGTATGCTCTTAAAAACCTAGCTTGTCCAAGGACATTACTTTTATTCGAAAAATCGATATTGTCTTGAAATTCTAAGATGTAGTTGGCGCGGTTTACTCCAGCGTACATCCAACTCCAAATGTCTCGTAATTGCACGTTAGAAGGCGTGTGAATCATGTCATCCACTTGCTGAATACCGATAACATCGGTTGCGCTTTCTCCACCTGCTAAGGTGTTGTCTGAAGCGATCTCTCCTAGCATAACATTAAGGTAGGTAGACTGTAATAAATCGTAAGCACCGATCAAGGCTCGTTGATAATCCTCTTCGGAAGAAAAGAAATTCTCTGAGTTCTCATCTTGTGATTCTACATCTACAAAGTCATCGCTACAGGCAGTTAATGACAACAGAATGGTAAACGTTATATATTTTAATTTCATCATCATTGTTTTAAAGTTTCATATTAACACCCAATAAATAGGTTCTAGGAGTTGGATAGAGTCCCTGGTCAAATCCTCCTCCAACAGGAGCTCCTGTTGAAACGGTTGGATCGTATCCTCTATATTTAGTTAGTGTGAATGCGTTGTTTACCGAGACATAGAATCTCAATTTCTCTATACCAAGTTTAGACAAGGTGGATTCTGGGAAAGAATAACCTAATTGCATGTTTTGTGCTCTTAGAAAAGATCCATCTTCTACGTAGAAATCGGAGAAAACAGTGTTGGCGGTTGCGCCGGTTGTAACTCTAGGAAATTCGTTAGAGGTGCCGGTGCCAGTCCATCGATCTAGGTAATATGTTGTTCTATTGGTAAAGCGATCATTACGTTCATAATTTCTCACAATATCGTTTCCTAGGGAGGCAAAGAAGTATGATTGAAAGTCGAAATTTCCATAATCAAAGGAAAGATTGAGTCCCATTGTGATATCTGGAATAGGGTCTCCTAGATTCGTTTTATCATCAGGTGTGATAACACCATCTCCATTAGTATCTACAAATTTAAGATCTCCTGCTCGAGCTTCTGCACCTAATTCTAGTTGTGAAGGTGCGTTGTTAGCTTCTTCTTGAGTCTGAAAAATGCCGTCGGTTGCATAACCAAAGTAATAACCAATAGGCAGTCCTTCTTCCAATCTAGCAACATCCGATTGTCCAATTCCAAAGGCACCTCCGGGTTCAAAACCTATGTTATTGTTTACTTCAAGAACCTTATTGTTTAGGGTAGTAAAATTGTAATTAATTCCGAAAGAAAAATTATCTGAAAGTTCATCCTTATAACCTATAGCAAATTCAAACCCTTTGTTTTCAACGGTTCCAGCATTTACAATTGGGCTTGCTGCTCCGGGAGCAGTAGGACCAGTTGTCCCAGAGGCTTGTACTGCTAAGAGCAAGTTTTCGGTTCTTTTATTAAAGTAATCGGCCTCAATACTCAATCTATTGTCTAGGAATCGCGTATCGATACCAATATCTAAGGTTTTTTGCTCTTCCCATTTTATTTCTGGATTAGAAATGGCTCCGGTGGCAATTCCAAATTCGAGATTGTCATCAAAAACATATACCCCTTCACCTGTTAGAAGAGAAACAAAGCGATTGGAAGGAATTCGATCGTTTCCAATAATTCCATATGATCCCCGAAGCTTAAGGAAGTTGATGGCATTACTTTCGGCAAGAAAATCTTCATCAGAAATAATCCAACCCATAGAAGCGGAAGGGAAATAACCAAATTTATTTTTTGGGCCAAAGGCCGTTGATCCATCACGTCTAAAAACACCTGAGAACAAATATTTTCCTTTATAATCATACTGTAAGCGCGTGAAATAAGAAAGTAGTCGCGTATCGAAAATACGATGGCTACGTGTCATAAAATTGTCGGTAATAGTGACAGCGTCATCAACACTAACTTGTGCAAAAGGAACATTGGGCAGATCAACACCGGTTCTACTATAGGAATCCCCTGTTGTTTTAGAAACAGAAGTTCCTAACGTGAAGTTGATTTTATGGTCATCTGCAAAGGTATTGTCGTAAGTTATAAAGGCATCGAAAATATAGTCTCTAAAGAAATCTAGGTTTTCAACTACTACATCTATTTCTCTATCAAAAACCTTATCAGATTGACCAATCCTTCCAAAATCTGCTTCTGGGAAATAGAATTTCCCTCGCACTTCCGCATAGTTCCATTGGTAATTGGCTTCGGCAGTAAAATTTTTAAGGAACGAATAGTTTGCGCCAAAAACACCACTAATTTTGTCAACCTTTACGTCGTTAAACGTGCTTTCAATTTGTGCAAGTGGGTTAATTACTTCTATCGGTAAATCTATGGCGCGAGAAAACCCACCAGTTTCATCTCGTACTCCTAAATTGGGATTCATGTTTAGGGCATTATAAAGAACCGATCCAATGCCATTTTCTTGTAGCGTTTTTCGTTTTGTTCCCGTATAAAGTAGACTGGATTTAAGCTTTAATCGGTCAAAGAGTTCTGTATTAAAGTTTAATCGAGAAGTATAACGAGTAAAGTTAGCTTTGTCTCCACCAACAATTCCATCCTGTGTTAAAAGTGAAGCACCTCCAGAATAGGTTGATTTTTTTGATCCGCCTCTAAGTGTAAAACTGTTGTTTAATATGGGCGCTTTTTGAAAGACCTTACTTTGCCAATCGGTTCCTTTACCCAATTCATTTATATTAGTGAAAACAGGGACTTGACCATCAGCCACAAAGGCTTCATTGACTAGAAGGCCGTATTCAGTTGCATTTAATGCAGGTAAACTTCGCGTAGTTTCTTGAAAACCGCCATAAGCTTCATATTCAAAGGTCAAGGGCATTTGCTTTCTTCCAGTCTTGGTTGTAATTAGAATTACTCCATTAGCAGCTTGCACTCCATAAATACCCGCTGTAGCGTCTTTAAGGACATTGATGGTTTCTATATCACTTGGATTAATCACACTTAGATCTTCGATTCTTGCTCCATCTACTAAAATTAGAGGACGGTTATCTCCATTGGTTGAAATACCTCTAATCCTTATATCTAAGGCGCTTCCTGGAGAACCAGATTGCGATGTAATTTGAACTCCAGAAACCTGACCTTGAAGGGCTTGTTCTATTCGGACGGGTTTTAATTCTTCGATGGTTTCGGCTGATATTACTGACACGGCACCCGTTATCTCTTTTTTCTTTTTAGTCCCATAACCAATCACTACAATTTCGTCAAGTGAGGCTACATCTTCTCTCATTTCTACCGTGATGTTTTGAGTAGAGGTAATGGTAATCACTTGGTCAGAGAACCCAACGTAGGAAACTGTTAAAACATCTCCACTTGAAATATTTTCGAGGGTGAAATTCCCGTCAAAATCCGAAATGGCACCATTGAGCGTTCCTTTCTGAACTACAGAGGCTCCAAATAAGGGATCGCCATTTGTGGCATTTTGAACGACACCAGTTATGCTAAAAGTTTGTCCGAAACCTAAAAAGGTGGAAAATATAACGGTTAAAAATACTATCTGCTTCATACATTTATTTGTACTCACAATGTATAGTAGATTTATTCCTGTTATTTCATTTAGAATGATATATAAATTATACAGATAGCAAAAAAATCTAAAAATATTAGAGATTCTTAAACAAACAACATAGAAATTAAGGGTTTAGCAATGAAAGGTTATAAAAATTGCCATAATCGTAATTGAATAAAAATGAACAGATAAGCAGTAATGTTGTAGTAATGTTGTATACAAAACACTCCTTGTTGAGTTTTTTATAGCCTTATAAAATACTCGTTGAGGTTGATTTCTCTCTCTAGACCAATCTTTTTGCGAAGACGGTAGCGTTTTATTTCTACGCTTCGAGGGGATATGTTAAGTAGGGGCGCAATTTCTTTTGAGGATAAATTGAGGCGCAAATACACGCAAAGTCTAAGATCATTTGGAGTGAGTTGTGGATGTAAATGTGTTACCTTTTTAAAGAAGTCCTGATCGGCATGATTAAAGGCTTCCTCAAAAAATTTCCATTCTTTTTTACTATTAATCGTGTCATCCAAAAGTTTGATGACAGAAGTAAGTTCCTTTAGATTTCCCTGAGAAGTAATCTCATTTTTTATATTGTTAAGAGTGGTGTTCTTACTTATCATGTTCATAGTTGCAATAGCCAGCTCTCTATTTCTCGCTTCAATATCTTGATTTAGTCTATCGTTCTTTAACTCAACTATTTCTTTTTGTGCCGCCAACTCTTTTATTTTTAAATCTTTGGTTGTTTTTTCAAGAATACGCTCCCTTTGCTTGCGATAATACCTTTTATAAAACCAATGAACTAATACAAAGAAAAGTAGACCCCCTAGGCAGTATAGGAAAAGGAAGGTTGTTGATAAATACCACGGTTTACCAATGGAAAATTGGTATGACGCTGTGTTCCTGGTTAAGGTATTGTTAATCTTGGCTCGAACCTTGAAATTATATTCTCCATGAGCAAGATTAGTGAATGAGATGCTGGTATTTCTATTCCACGTTGTCCAATTGTTATCACTACCTTCTAAAATGTAATGATATTCTGTGATTAAAAATTTTTCGAATTCAGGAACGCTATAGTCAATTGTAATTCCTTTTGTTGTGGAATCAAACACGGGTGCGTCTTGGGTTAATGAACATTTTTCAGTCATTCCAGTTCCAGTAGTTATTTGAACCTCGTCGATCCGAATTTCAAATTCT
>JAHZIZ010000352.1 GCA_022601215.1 Bacteroidota bacterium | reverse complement strand
TTGGCAATTGCACCTAATTCCGCTTCTTGAACCGCCGATGCGCTGTCTATGGCTTTATTAATGGTTAGAATAAGATAATCTTCTAATTGCTCCTTATCAGCAAGTAAATGGTCATCAATTGAAATTGATTTTAATGTTCTATTTGCAGTAATGGTAACTTTTAATAACCCGTCACTACTGGTTTCATCTAATAAAACGGTGTTGAGACGTTCCTTAGTCTCTTCTACTTTTTGCTGGGCCTCCTTTAGCTTATTCATCATACCCATCATATCTCCAAACATAATCTAAATTTTTTGTTTGCTGCAAATTTACTATTTTGGAAGCTTATATCACTAACCCCAACTCATGAAAAAAATAGTTTACGTTTCAATACTTAGCCTTATTTTTGCCGCTTCGTGTAAAGAAAAAGAACCTTCAAGCCCGTCTATGGAAATTACCCCGCCTAAAGCAGATAAAATTGCTAAAAATTTAGAAATGCATGAGGATGTGCGCATTGATAATTATTATTGGTTGAATGATAAGGAAAACCCAGAAACCATTGATTATCTGGAGCGTGAAAATGATTACTATGAGAAAATGACCGCTCATACGAAAGATTTTCAAAAGGATTTATTCGAAGAAATGAAAAGCAGAATCAAAGAAGATGATGCTTCCGTTCCATATTTCTATAATGGCTACTACTATATTACTCGATTTGAAACAGGAAAGGATTATCCCATTTATTCTCGCAAAAAGGAAAGCTTAGACGCTCCCGAAGAAATTCTCTTTAATGTAAATGAAATGGCCGAGGGACATTCCTATTACAACTTAAGAGGTATTAATATAAGCCCAGACAACCAATGGGTCGCTTATGGAGTGGATACGCTAAGTCGAAGAAAATACACTTTGTATATTAAAAACTTAGAAACGGGAGAACAACTTTCAGAAACCATCGCGCTTACTACAGGAAGTTCGACTTGGGCGAATGATAGCAATACCTTATTCTACACACGAAAGGATGAACAAACGTTACGTTCAAATAAAATTTTCAAACACAAAAAAGGACAACCAGCAGATTCAGACCAATTGCTATTCACCGAAGAAGACGAAACCTTTTCTACCTACATCTACAAAACCAAAAGCCATAAGTATTTGGCAATAGGTAGTTTTAGTACACTTACTTCCGAATTTAGAATTTTAGATGCAGATACCCCGGACGGGGAATTTACATTGTTTCAAGAGCGAACTCGCGGATTGGAATATAATATATCACATTTTGAAGATGCCTTCTACATTGTAACAAACAAAGATGGAGCGACCAACTTCAAGCTTATGAAAACTGCCGAAAACGCTACGAGCTCAGATAATTGGGAAGAGGTAATCCCTCATCGTAACGATGTATTGTTGGAAGAAATAGATATATTCAAGGAATACCTTGTAATTGGTGAACGGAAAAATGGACTCAACGAAATGCGCATTAAACGTTGGGACGATACAGCAGATTATTATTTGCCCTTCGGAAATGAAACCTATACGGTATACCCAACCACCAATATTGAATTTGATACACATATACTGCGTTATGCCTATAATTCCCTAACGACACCGGCTTCTGTGATCGATTTTAATATGCAGACCAAGGAAAAAGAAGTGAAAAAGGAAGTTGAGGTCTTAGGAGGTAAATTCAATAAAGATAATTACGAATCAAAACGAGTTTGGGCTACTGCCGAAGATGGGACCAAAGTGCCGATCTCTATGGTGTATAAAAAAGGGCTTAAACAAGATGGGAGCAATCCGTTACTGCTGTATGCATATGGATCTTATGGATCTACTGTAGACCCTTATTTTTCAACGGTACGGTTAAGCTTATTGGATAGAGGCTTTATTTACGCTATAGCACATGTTCGTGGCGGACAGTATTTAGGAAGAGAGTGGTATGAGAATGGTAAATTACTCAAGAAAAAGAACACCTTTACCGATTTTGTCGATGCCTCTAGGTTTCTAGTGAAAGAAAAATATACCTCAGAGAAGCATTTATACGCATCAGGAGGCTCAGCAGGTGGACTGCTAATGGGTGCTATAGTAAACCTGGCTCCAGACCTGTATAATGGGGTTGTAGCTGCGGTTCCATTTGTAGATGTGGTCACGACCATGCTAGATGATAGTATCCCACTTACCACTGGTGAATATGACGAATGGGGAAATCCTAATGACAAGGAATCCTATGATTATATGAAGTCCTACTCTCCGTATGATAATGTAGAGAAGAAAGAATATCCAAATATGTTAGTGACCACAGGACTTCACGATTCCCAAGTACAGTATTGGGAACCTGCGAAGTGGGTGGCAAAATTAAGAGAATACAAAAAAGGAAAACAATTATTGCTATTGCACACCAATATGGACGCAGGACACGGAGGGGCTTCTGGCCGCTTTGAAGCCTTAAAAGAGGTAGCAATGGATTATGCCTTTCTCTTAGATATGGAAGGAATTTCTAAGTAATTAAAAATTTTGCAGTAACTTTGCCCCGGTTTAAATAAGAGGCAACTCCTTGATTTTTAAATAAAAACTCCTTTATGAAGAACATTCAAGCCCAAAACAATGTGCTCGAGTTAATTGGAAACACTCCATTAATTAAATTAAACACGATCACAGCTAAAATGGCGGGTAACTTTTATGCAAAAGTTGAAGCTTTTAATCCTGGGCATTCTGCTAAAGATAGAATAGCACTATACATTATTGATCAAGCGGAGCAAAAAGGTATTCTAAAACCGGGTGATACCATTATTGAAACGACCAGCGGTAATACTGGTTTTAGTATTGCCATGGTGAGTATTTTAAAAGGTTATAATTGCATCCTTGCCGTGAGTTCAAAATCATCTCCAGATAAAATTGACATGCTTAAAACAATGGGCGCGCAGGTGTATGTATGCCCAGCTCATGTAGCTGCAGATGATCCAAGATCCTATTATGAGGTAGCCAAACGTATTCATGAAGAAACGCCAGGTTCTGTCTATATCAACCAGTACTTTAATGAGTTGAACATGGATGCTCACTACCATTCTACGGGACCAGAAATTTGGAACCAAACTAATGGGCACATTACACACTTAGTAGCTTGCAGTGGAACAGGAGGGACTATTTCTGGAACGGCTCGTTTTTTAAAGGAAAAAAATCCAACTGTTAAGATTTTGGGAATAGATGCTTATGGAAGTGTGATACAGAAATATCATGAGACTCGTGAGTTGGACAAGGACGAAATCTACCCATATCGTATTGAAGGACTAGGGAAAAACCTAATTCCAGCGGCAACAGACTTCGATGCAATCGATTCTTTTACTAAGGTAACGGACGAAGAAAGTGCGCATACTGCACGTGATCTAGCTAAAACTGAAGGTTTATTCGTTGGGTATACCAGCGGTGCAGCCATGCAAGGAATTAAACAGTTATCCGAAGAAGGAGTATTTGATAAGGATAGTGTTGTCGTAGTCATCTTCCCAGATCACGGATCTCGCTATATGAGTAAAGTGTACAATGATGAGTGGATGAAGCAGCAAGGCTTTATGGATGAAGAGATGGAAGCCGCGCAATCTATTGAATATGTCAAATAAGATATAAAACATTAATAATCAAACCGCTACCAATTGTAGCGGTTTTTTTTATGCATATAAACTGTTTATTTCTTTCTGAGAAAACAATATGGCTATGCTAGAGAAAATACTTATTTTTGCGACTTGTATTGAAATAACTGAAATTTGATGAGAGATTTATTTGATAAGATTTACAAAGACAAAGGTCCCCTTGGAAAATGGGCAGAAGTAGCGGAAGGCTATTTTGTATTCCCAAAACTTGAAGGTCCTATTTCTAACCGAATGAAATTTCAAGGGAAGGAAGTAATTACTTGGAGTGTAAATGATTATCTAGGTTTAGCGAACCACCCTGAAGTCCGTAAAGCAGATGCAGAAGCAGCTGCAGCGTATGGTTCTGCCTACCCAATGGGTGCCAGAATGATGAGTGGACATACCGATCTTCACGAACAATTACAAAATGAACTAGCCGAATTTGTACATAAAGAGGCTGCTTATTTATTAAACTTCGGATACCAAGGAATGGTATCTACTATAGATGCTTTAGTGAGTAAGGATGACGTTATTGTATACGACGTGGATGCTCATGCTTGTATTATTGATGGAGTTCGTTTGCACTTAGGGCAGCGTTTCACCTACAAGCATAACGATATGGAAAGTATCGAGAAAAACTTAAAACGTGCAGAAAGGGTAGCCGAGAAAACAGGTGGAGGAATTTTATTGATTTCTGAAGGTGTTTTTGGTATGCGCGGAGAGCAAGGACGTTTAAAAGAAATTGTAGCGTTAAAAGAAAAATATAACTTCCGTCTTTTTGTAGATGATGCTCACGGTTTTGGAACCCTCGGTAAAACAGGTGCCGGAGCAGGTGAGGAGCAAGGAGTTCAGGATCAGATTGATGTGTATTTTGCCACCTTTGCGAAGTCAATGGCAAGTACCGGGGCTTTTATCGCAGGAGATGAGGAAATCATGAACTACCTCAAATACAATCTTCGTTCGCAAATGTTTGCCAAGTCATTGCAAATGCAATTGGTAATTGGAGCTTTAAAACGCTTAGATATGATGCGTTCTAGTACGGAGTTTAAAGATAAACTTTGGGAAAATGTAAATGCACTGCAAGGTGGTTTGCGTGAGCGTGGTTTCGATTTAGGAACAACGCAAAGTTGCGTAACACCAGTGTATTTAAAAGGATCTGTTCCAGAAGCTATGGCTTTGGTGAAAGACTTGCGCGAAAATTACGGTGTGTTCACTTCAATTGTAGTGTACCCAGTAATTCCTAAAGGACTAATCTTATTAAGAATGATTCCAACAGCTTCCCACACAATGGAAGATATTAATGAAACACTAGAGGCATTTTCAGGAATTAGAGAGCGTCTGGAAAATGGCACGTACAAGCGTTTGTCTGCTGCCGTTGCCGCCGAATTTGGAGAGTAATCCTACTTGACATAACGACGAAACAAATAACAAAACCTGTTCTTATAAGAGCAGGTTTTGTTTTTTAGTTCTATTTCTGAAATACCATACAATGTTGCCAGGGTAGATTGCTAATATTCTCTATAAATTGAAACCCAGCAGCTTCCCATTCTTTAATCGCTTGCTTTTCGGTCATTTTGTGCACCTTTTTAATTGGGACATTCAAATCCTCCCCTCGATATTCTATGAGAAAGATGCTTCCATTAGGTTTTAAGGCTTTTTTAATAGAGGCCAACATCTCCACTGGAAAACTAAATTCATGGTATACATCGACAAGAAGTACCTTGTCAATACTATTTTCTGGAAGGTTCGTACTATTTTCAGTCCCTTGTATCAACGATACATTGGTCATGCCGTTGGTCGCAATTTTTTCTCGCATGACAGCTAGCATTTCCTCCTGAATGTCCACCGCAAATACTTGGCCGTTTCGAGCGATAGGAGCCATTTTAAAGACATGATAACCAGATCCTGAACCAATGTCGGCAATGACATCGTTTGGCTCAATGTCCATATTGTTAAGAAGCTTAAAGGTGTTTTCTTCTCGTTCCCTTTCTGGGCGTTCCAACCAAGACATACCTTGAAACCCCATTACATTCGCTATTTCCCGTCCTTTGTACCATTTACCAGTCCCATATCGATCACCTATTTTATAGGTATACACTTCCTTCGTAGTCGCGGTTTGTGTCTTACATTGAATGAAGATAGGAGTGAGAATTAGTAAAAAATAGTATATGGGCTTCATAGTACGGAGAGACTGATCTTTTAAAGTTACGAAATACTCATTGAATAGCCATCGAACTTCAAATTTCCCGCCGTTAGGTCAAAGCCATTTCCTATCTCGAATGGTAGTTAATTAGCGATTGTGAGATTCTATAAAAGTTACGTCAAAACGGTATATAATAAGCTCATTACAAACTCTTTTTGAACGTACTGCGTTCCTTGTGTTGTACAGGGTTATAATCCTTCCATAATAGCTGTACAGCCGTGTTTTCTATCAATTCAGGGTTTGTCTCTACGGTGTCAATTCCCTTGGAATTAAAGAGATTCTGCATTTCTTCAAAAATAATAGCCGTAACTCCTTTCCCTTGGTATTCAGGATCAATTCCAATAAGATAGAAAGCGGCCAAGTCGTTTTTCTTTTGGGCCTGAAGAATATGCCACCATCCTGTTGGAAATAGCTTTCCGTTTGCTTTCTTTAAGGCTTTGCTAAAAGAAGGCATTACTACAGAAAAGGCGATAAGTTTTCCTTCTTCATCCTTAATACAGGTGATGTAATCTGGATGTATAAAACTAAAATACTTCTCCTTGTAGTAGTCTATTTGGTATTGCTGAATAGGAACAAAAGTTTGTAAGGTATTGTAGGTGTTGTTTAGCAACCCAAACATTTCATCTACATAGGGTAATATATCTTTCTTGTTGTTAAATCGTATTACAGATAGCCCATAACGCTTTTTAATAATGCCTGAGAATTTAGCAACCTTTTCTTTAATTGAAGGTGGGATTGTTAAACGATATTCTACCCAAGTTGCTTGCTTTTCGTACCCTAATTGCGCAAAGTGCTCTGCATAATATGGAAAATGATACCAGGTAATCATAGTATTCATCACCTCGTAACCTTGTGTTAGGATCCCAGCTTTTTCCATATTGGAAAACCCTACTGGACCTTCTACATATGTTAAATTCTCGGCACGCCCCGTTTCGTATACTTTTTCCAGAAGAGCTTTGGTAACTTCTATGTCATCAATAACATCGAACCAACCAAAACGCACTTTCTTTTTGCCTTGCTCTTCAATTTCTAGTCGGTTAAGTATCACTGCAATACGCCCAGCCAGTTCACCATCCTTATAGGCTAGATAGTAAGTGGCTTCTGCATTTTTAAATACTGGATTTTTAGATTCATCCAGCGTTTCTAATTCATCTTTAATAAGCGGTGGAACCCAATACGGACAATCTTTATAAAGTCCGAAAGGAAAGGTTACAAATTGTTTAAGTTGCTTTGGGTTGGATACTTTTAAAATTTCAATCATAGGCATAACACTAGCGACCTCCGTCATCTTCAACATCTTCTAAATCTATACTGTCTTTTCGTTTTTTATCTTTCTTTAATTGTTTCTTTTTCTTTTTCAGATCTTTATTTTTCTGTTTTTCCTCACGTTTTGCCTCACGACCTGCTTTTCCTTTTTCCTCAATAAATTCGTCCTGAGCATGGAAATCAAATCGGTACGCAGCACCAACCCTTCCGTAGAAGAGAGAAGGAGTGTCTTTAAAATTAAGTGAGAGAGACAAATCTACGTGAAAATCTTTATTAATTAGAACGGCCGCTCCGGCTCGTAAAATTTGATCGGCATAAAAATCACTTTTAAACCCTTGATTTTCCACAAAGATGGAGAAGTAGTCATTCGTTGCATGAGTTAACGTAACGATGTATCCATAACTAGGAAAATCGGTCGTTACCCTATCAGCTAGTATATTGGTGACTAACACAAAACCTCCAATAAAGTTGTTTTGTGTAGCAAGGATTAACTTCGGACTAATACTGCTCTCAGCTTCTGGAGTGAAAGGGTTGTCTGCAAAATCAAAGTTAGCTCCTGCATATACAGAGACTGCGGGTATTAAATCGGCCCACTGAAATTTATTGTTGGCCTTCCAACTTAAAAGATTGGGTTTTTCTAACACCTTTTTTCGATAGGGATCATATATCAAATACTTAACTCCTACCGTGTTACTTTTAAAGTTACTTTGAGTAAACTCAGTGTTCGTAGCTCCACGGGTATCGGTCACCTGATCTCTTTGGTAGATACCAATGACGCTTACTTCCAATTCTTCCTTAAAAAATCCATAGCGAAGTGCATAGTCAATGGCCATTCCGCTAGTTTCTGTTTGTCGGAGTCGGTGTTCTTCTTTCCCTAGGGAAATACCGGTTTCAAATTGAAATACTTTTTTCCCCACCGAAAAGGCCCCTTGAGAAACTCCAGGTCGATTGGTATTAATCATGTCGGTGTATTGGGCGCTTACTGAAAGTGGCACTATCAGTAAGATTAAGAGAACAAATATAGGTTGACGCATAAGATCTCGGTTTCGTTCAAAGATATAAGAATTTATCATTTATTTAATAGTTGTTTTTCTTCTTTTTCTGAAGCAATCCGTACTTTTGGATGCTATAATTACAGTTATGATTTCCTTTCTAAAAACGATATTAATCATCCTCTTGGTATACTACGCGCTAAAGTTTTTAATGCGCTTGTTAGGCCCTTATTTGATGCGCTTTGTGGCAAAGAAAGCCGCCCAACGTTTTGAGAATGCCTTTAGTCAGAACCCCTTTGGAGCACCTCAGTCTCAGTCAGAAGGAAATAATTCCCATCAAAAATCTTCAGAAACACTTAAGTCAAATGGCAAAGTAGTAGGAGAATATGTAGATTTTGAAGAGGTAGAATAGATCCTATCTCGGCTATTTTTTATAATTTCCCCTCAATCTTAATCTAGGCTACTTATGCAGTTTAATTTCAAGAATGTCCTACCACATATTGTGGTACTTCTATTGTTTATCATCGCCTCATTGGCGTACTTTCATCCTGTACTTTCCGGGAAGACCATCTTCCAAAGTGATATTGTTCAATATACAGGAATGGCAAAGCAGCAAAATGATTTTAGAAAGCAAACCGGAAAAGAAACCTATTGG
>JAHZIZ010000351.1 GCA_022601215.1 Bacteroidota bacterium | reverse complement strand
TTTTCTGTCAAAACACCATAAATTAGTGGGCGAAAATACCATTTTCCCACCATTTATAAAAATGGTTCTTATTAAAAAAATAAGGTTTGTGCAGATTTTACTCCTCGAGATTCTTTACAAGTTCCACTAAATCAATTTTAGTGTTGGAAACAGCCACTATTTTTACAATGAAATTATCAAAATTCACCGTTTCATTTGGCTGCGGAATTTCTTCAGTAAAATGAACGATTAACCCGCCCAGAGTCTCATAGGCGTCGTTTTCAGGTAAGTTTAATTTGTACATCTCGTTGAGATGATCCACCTCTAGCCTAGCCGAAAATTGATAGTGATTAGGAGCTAACTCAATTTCTGTAAGAGCGACGGAGTCATGTTCATCTTCAATTTCACCAAAAAGTTCTTCAATGATATCCTCTACCGTAATAATCCCAGAAGTTCCACCGTACTCATCAATAACAACGGCGATACTTTTTCGTTTCCTACTCAAGATGTTAAGGACATCTTTGGCCAACATGGTTTCCGGAACAAAAACTACTGGCATTAATATCTTTTTTAAGGCAACGGGGTCTTTAAATAATTCGAAAGAATGAACATAACCAAGGATGTCATCAATACTATCCTTAAACACTAAAATTTTTGACAAGCCCGTTTCAGTAAACAGTTTTCCAATTTCCTTAGGTGTGGTATGAATCTCCACCCCAATCACTTCTGTTCTTGGAACCATAACCTCTCTAGCCTTCACTTCGGAAAATTCTAAGGCGTTCTGAAAAATCTGTATTTCACTGTCAATCTCATCTTTTTGCTCCAACGTCTCAATCTGTTCACTGATATAATTCCCTAGCTCCACTTTACTAAAACTAAGTTGTACCGCATCTCCTTCAGTTTTAAAGAACACCTTTAGAACCAAATCTGAAATCCAAATAACAAATTCAGAAATTAAAGAAAAAAGGAGGTAGAAAAAGTAAGCGGGAAGGGCAAAAACTTTCAGCAACTTATTCGCATAAATTTGAAAAAACACTTTTGGCAAAAACTCGGCAGTAAGTAAAATAACCAGTGTAGAAATTACGGTATGAGCGATAAGCCTAACAAAACCTTCTAAAGGTAATAAGTCTACTAACAACGCTCCCATAAAAAAACCATAGACAACCAAAGCGATATTATTACCCACTAACATGGTCGCAATAAATTTTGAAGGGCGTTTGGTAATTCTGTTTAAAATACGAGCGAGAAAATTGTGTTGTTTTTTCTCAATTTCGATGTGTATTTTGTTAGCCGAAACATAGGCTATTTCCATTCCAGAAAAAAATGCCGACAACAATAAGGAAAGTACAATAATGAGAATTTGAAATTCCATTTATTGATCTTGATTTCGCTTCTCCAAATTTTTACGAAACCTACGTTTAAAAAAGAACATAAAAATAGCCAACACTCCAAAGACTGCAAACAAATAAGACTGTCCTCTATCCGCCTCCCAATTAGTAACCACCATGTAGATGGAAAGGATTGCCATAACAATATAGGCGTATTCAAAAAGTTGGTAAATTTTACTGCTCATCTTCTTTATTTTGATCGATCATTTGGATACCGTCGTTTTTACGAGATAAAAATACGGTAAAATCTTCATTTGCATCGAATCTAGCTCCATCATTATAGGAGCCATCATTAAAAGTAATGCGATAAGGCTCATCGGTAAAGACCCATTTGTTCTTTTGGTCCCAATACAATTGATCTGCCTTAAGTACGTTTCCATCTGAAGTAACCAACACCACATTGTCTCTAAGGTCTACGATACTAGTTTCAGTAAAACGAACAGCATAGTCTGATGTCACTGTACTTTCGGTTTCATTTTCATAAAACTTCACCTCTACACCGTCGAGAAATTCTTCGTATCCAAACTCTAAGTTATTATACATAAGCACCTTGTTGGCATTTAATGTAGATACTACCTTTCCTGAATCTGTATACACCATTTTAATACCCATTCCTTCTCCCGCTGGCGCATCATCCTTTAGGGTCAGTTTTTGGACCTTTTTATAATTTCCTTCACAAGCAAAAAGCGTGATGGCTATAAAAATAGCCATCACGCTTTTACACTGATGAAATAATGTTTTCATACTATAAGCTAGGAACTCTTACGCTTCCTCCAACCCAACAGCTGAAGCTAACTCTCTTTCCTGCCATACCTTCACTAAAGATATCACTCTTACTTGGTGCTCTTTGTCTAAAACTGCTTGCCGCAGCTCTTGCATTTCCAGCAATTGATCCATCTACACGAGCGGCCTTATCTGCCATCTCTGCTGCTTTCCAGTTAATAGCTCTCTTTTCAAATACAGTGCTTCCGCAGTTGTTAGCACTTTTAGCATACATATTTGCTATCTTTAAGTAACAAACACCCATAGAAGGCTTTTGCTCAACGGCTTTTAGATAATAGCTTCTTGCACTACCATAGCTTCCCTTTTTACGAAAATCTTCCGCAATAGTATAAAGGTATTTTGCTTTATCACTTGGATTTGTTTCCAACTCAACTGCTTGATTGTAATATCTAATCGCTTCACTTCCTTTTCCGTCTTTCTCGGCCAATCTACCTAAGTAGAATGCAGACTTAGCAGAAGGTTGTAAAGAGTGTAATTGCTGTACCATTTGAAAGAACAGTGGCGTATCACAGTCTTTAGCATTTAATTTACCAGCGGCACTTTTTAACCAACTCACTTCATTCTTCTTTTCTTCCCAAAGTCTCTGGTACAAAGGAATCAAGTTTGTACAGTCTGCAATAGCACCTAGTTTAGTATCAATACTTCCTTTAATCTTTCCGTAACTTTCAAGATTCTTTTCGTATC
>JAHZIZ010000350.1 GCA_022601215.1 Bacteroidota bacterium | reverse complement strand
TGTAATACCAACTGACAGGCTTCAGGAATGGTCATGAAATATCTTATAATATCTTTATGCGTGACTGTGACCGGTCCTCCTTCTAAGATTTGCTTCCTGAAGTGAGGAATCACAGAACCGTTGGAACCTAGTACATTGCCAAAACGAGTAGTAATGAAACGCGTGTAAACGCCTTTCTCATTTTGAAGTGACTGGACATAGATCTCGGCAGCGCGTTTCGAAGCTCCCATGACATTGGTAGGATTAACTGCCTTGTCCGTGGACACCATTACAAACTTCTCTATATCATAGTTAATAGAAAGAATTGAAATATTTACAGTGCCCAATATATTCACATAAATAGCCTCATGTGGATTTCTTTCAATTAGCGGTACATGCTTGTATGCTGCGGCGTGATAGATTACATCGAATGAATATTTCTTAAACATTAATTCCAAGCGATACATATTGCTAATATCCGCCAATTCTATAATAAAATTAAGGTTTGGAAAGTGATTGAGTAGGTAAATTTCCAATTCATGTAAAGCCGATTCGGCTTGATCCAAAATGACGATTTGTTTAGGATGAAAGCCCGCCAACTGACGAACTATTTCACTCCCAATAGATCCAGCGCCACCTGTAACCATAACAGTTTTATTATAGATATCTTTTCGTATAAGATTATCATCGATAACTATAGGTTCTCTTTGCAGTAAATCTTCAATTTGTATGGGTTTAATCTGATTTCTTATGTCGTCCTTAGTGTTCCATTTCTCCATAGAAGGCACATTGAAAACTTCAATATTATTAGCGATACAATCTTCCACTATTGCTATCTTCTCTTTTCCAGTTAATGAATCATTTAAAAGGATTAGCGCCTCTGCATCAAGAGACATTGCAGTTTTTACTAGCGAGTGTTTTAATGGGATAACTGGTTTGCCAGAAATCTTATATCGTTTAGATCCCAAAGTCTCAGTTATGAACCCTACCAAATCGAATGGAAGATTAGACTCTGACGCTATGGTATTGCCCAAAGATACTGCTTGATCATTTACGCCAACAATAAGTACTCTCTTCTTGTTACTATTTGACGAAGTATTCTTTAAAAATTGATAACTCTCCTTTACTACTAATCGAAACAACAACAAAACAGCAAAGGACAACAACATAAAAAGAACTAAAAAGGTTGTCAAAAAAATCTTCACCCCTTGGATACTCTCATAAATATAATTGAAGATAAAAACACTTAATGCGGTTAAGGAGCAGGCAAAAGCTAGTTTTTTTATATCGGTAAAAGTAGAATGCCTAATAATACCCGCATAGGTTCTAAACACAAAGAAGAATAAAATACTCACAACCATGAGTACCGCAAATTGTTGCCAGATAGAAAGCACCGAATGAAACCTAATTGGGGTTCCCTTCAGAATTAAAAAGGTCAAACCCAATGAAAACAACACCAAAAAAGTATCAATAACAACAACCATCCATCTTGGTAGATAACGCTGATCTAATAACTTTAACTTATTGTCACCATCATAGAGCTGACTAAAAAAAGAGCTTTTCGGATTCACAGGTTTGGGTTTGTTGGGGGACTACAAATATAGGTAATATTCTATGCCAGACTTTGAAGCACATTGTTAATTCTATGTTTTTCTTCTGTTGTAAGATTGGTTGCAGAAGGCAAACATAGTCCGGATGCAAATAATTTTTCACTAACACCATTTCCATAATATGGAGCATCTTTAAAAACTGGTTGCATATGCATGGGTTTCCAAATGGGTCTAGTTTCAATATGAGCAGCTTCAAAAATTCCTGCAATTTCAGTAACACTATACTTACTTTTATTAGTTACTTGAATACAGTTAAGCCAGTGATTAGATACGATACGTTCTGTAAACTCAGTAAATAAAGAAATCCCGGGAATCTCACTAAATCCCTGCTTGTAAAACTGGTGCAGTGCATGTTTTTGAGATATGCGATCATCTAAAGCTGTAAATTGACCTCTTCCTATCCCTGCTGAAATATTACTCAGCCTATAGTTGTACCCTATTTCGTTATGCTCATAATGCACAGCTCTTTCCTTTGCCTGTGAGGCTAAGAAGATAGCTCTCTCCTTATCTTCATTGGTTTTTACAACCAAGGCCCCACCTCCAGAAGTTGTAATAATTTTACTTCCGTTAAATGAAAGTATAGAAAGATCGCCTAAAGTTCCACAATGTCTCCCTTTATATAAACTTCCAAATGCTTCTGCCGCGTCTTCAATAACAGGGATTCCATATTGCTGAGATAGCTTTGAAATGGCTTCAGCATTATAAGGCATTCCGTATAGATTAACCGCGATAATCGCTTTGGGTTTTTTACCCTTAGCCATTCTGTCTTTAATAGCACCTTCTAGGTGTATTGGACAAATATTCCAGGAAGAGGACTCACTATCAACAAAAACGGGAGTTGCTCCTTGATAAACAATAGGATTCGCAGAGGCTGCAAAGGTTAAGCTTTGACAAATCACTTCGTCTCCTCTTGTAACCCCTAACAGTATTAGTGCTAAGTGTAAGGCGGCTGTACCTGAATTAACAAGAGCTACTCTCCTATCATTTCCAAAATAGTGCTCCAAATCGCTTTCAAAAACATCCACATTTTCACCCATTGGTGCTATCCAATTTTGAAGGAAAGCCTCCTCAATAAAGCCTAGTTCTTTTCCACTCGTATGCGGTCTAAGAAGAGGAATTCTTGATGGGTGAGTCATTTATATACTTTTTTCTAGATAGTTAAAGGCTACAAAATACAAAATTGAAAGTAGTAGCAAGACGCCTATAATAAGTATCCATTGAAAACTAATTTCACTTTGATAGTAAGAGATTACTAAGATTCCAATTACCAATTGAAGTAATGCATATATTCCAGCAACGGCCAAATGGGGTAGTGACAATCTATCTACTAGTTTTTGATAGATATGCCTTCTATGAGGCTGCGCTATATTCTCTTTAAGAGATAATCGATAAAAAATAGTAAGTAAACTATCTGCTCCATACACGGCAACCGCTAAGATAATGATTGGAGCGTTTAGATTTACACTCAAATAGGTGCCGCAAAAAAACAATAAAAGTGCCATCGTCAAACTGCCTATATCACCAGAAAAGAAACGAGCTTTCTTTCTGAAATTATAAAATCCAAATACTATTATAGCTAATAAAGCATAAATGAAAATATCTATCTCTAAGAAACCTGAACGATACGAAACGAATAAAAGTAGCGCTAGGACTACGGCACTATAAAAACCGGTAATACCATTAATGCCATCCATAAAATTGAAGGTATTAATGAATACAATCCCAATAATAATAAGAATCACTGCCAAAATTGGAGTGTCAGGAATAACTCCTAATTCCCACAATACTAACAGCACACTCAAAAGATGAATAGGTAAACGCTGTTTGGCCGTAAGCGTAAATATATCGTCGAGAAAACTAATGACGGCTACCAACGTAAGTCCAATAAAAAAATAGGGGTATGGAAAATCTGAAAGTATAAAAAACAGAAGGATACTTAAATAAAAAAGAATACCTCCACCTCTAATGACGGGTACTGTATGAGAACTCCTAAAATTTGGATTATCCACAATATTAAATCGTTCCGCTATTTTTAGATATAAATAGGCGCAGACAAATAGGCAAACTAAAATGATTATATACGTAATCATGAACGGAGTTTAAAAGATGCTAAGGTATGTAATAAACCCTCTCTGGTGGTATGGGGAAGTGAAACTCCAAGAATCGATTTAATTTTTTCATTGCTCACAATATAATTTTCCGTCAGTTTCTGTACTTTCTCTTCTGAAAATGGCAAACGCAAAAAACCTCCAACTCGAGCCATACCGGCCACTAATCCCTTAGGGGGAGACAAAATAAGAGGACGTTTATCTAGACTATTGCCAATTAGTGTAACCAATTCCTTTGTGGAAATAGCATCATCATCTGCTAGATTAAATATTCCCGAACTAGGTTGTTTCTTAATTAATTGATCTACAAGAAAATTCAAATTTCCCACACTTAGGAAAGAACGCTTATTCTCAAAACTCCCAAGCGGATAAGGAATTCCTTTTGCAATAAGGTTATACAATAATGTCAAATTTCCTTTATTTCCTGGTCCATGAATCATGCACGGTCGTAGGATATATAATCTCTTATCTGAAGGTAATTCTTTAGAAAGCAGATACCTTTCTGCTGCCAGTTTTGATGTGCCATAAGGAGTTGCAGGATTTGGAGTTACCTCCTCAGTTAAAACACCTTCCACAACATCTGCCGCAGCTTTCACTGAACTGAAATAAATAAAGACAGTACAGTTACTCTCTAAAAATTGATCAAACAACGTTTTGCTGAGTTCAGTATTGACCGTCTTGTATGCGTCCGCATCACTAGTATTTTTCACATCATGAGCCTTTCCTGCCAGATGAATAAAAACATTTGTCTTGTTCCATTCGGACCGCGTGAGCATGTCATAAGACATCGTATGTTCTCCTTTATTTCTAGAGATCCCTTTCACTTCAAGATCCTGTCCCATTAAATATGGCGCTAAATTAGAGGCCACAAAACCCGAATAACCCGATATTAATACCTTATCCATGTAACAATGTTTCATAGATCTCTAAGTGCTTGGCGATCACATTTTTTTGATCAAATTCCTTCTCTGCCTTTTCACGCGAAGCCTGTCCCATTTCTATTCGTAACGATTCATTTACTATCAGTTTTTCAATGGCTTCGGCTAGTTTCGCCGTTGATTTAACAGGAACTTTAAAGCCATTGCTACCCTCATCCACGCATTCCCTACAGCCAATAGCATCTGTTGTTACTATGGGTCTACCAATAGCGCAAGCCTCAATTAAGGTTTTGGGCATACCTTCTCTATACGATGGTAACAATACAATATCACTATCACTATAAACCTGAACCATATTTTTTTGATACCCTATCCAAGTTACGTAATTGTCTTCTTCCCAATCCTTTAGATAAGCAGCAGAAACACCTGCTTTATTCTCTTCGTCCGCAAGACCGGCCAATATAAAAGTAATTTTTCCTTTATAATTTTTTCTCAAAATTTCGGAAGCAGCCCTTACTTCGGCAACCCCTTTATCCCAAAGCATTCTCGTTGGCAATAAAATCTGTACTTTATCTTTTTTGGGAAAGGGTTGTTGAGTAAACTGAGTAAGATCAACGCCAGAACCTTTTATAAAATTCAATGTATTACTATCTGCTATCACCTTAAGCGACTGTAGCTCTTTTAGGTCATCCTGATTTTGGAAAATAAATGATACATTCTTTCTCCTAAAACCATAGGCCATCATTTTTATCATGATACTTTGAACTGTCCCTCTTCGTCCTTCAGTAAAAGCATAGCCAAGTCCGCTAACGGCATTCAAAATTCCCTTTATTCTAGTCTGCTTTGCTGCAAAGGATCCATATATCACCGGCTTTAAGGTAACGTGATGGACTACATCGGGTTTCAGTTTCTTATACAAATCATAAAAACGTTTAAGCGTTTTGGCCTCCTCATATGGGTTGGTTCCTGATCGAGAAAACGGAAAGTTCACAAACTTCACGCCCGTTTCTCTAATCTCTTGGGCTCTTCCAGTATCTTCACAAGCTACATAAACATCCCAGCCCTGCTGAGCAGCTTCTGCGGCAATGCAAAGTCTATGAGAGATTAGGAACCAATCTACATTAGCTGTGATGAGTAATCTTTTCAAA
Source organism: Bacteroidota bacterium (assembly GCA_022601215.1). Classification (GTDB taxonomy): domain Bacteria; phylum Bacteroidota; class Bacteroidia; order Flavobacteriales; family Flavobacteriaceae; genus Aureisphaera. The sequence goes on along the minus strand of JAHZIZ010000350.1, from coordinate 10,130 downwards.
TCGAATTAAGTGTTAAGTAAGGTTTGATATAAATGTATGTGTTTATCTACCATAATTTCCATAGTATATTCTTTAGACCGCTCCAAACAACTTTCAATGGTGGTTTCATAGAGCTTTCTATCTTCAATCAAAGAATCAATAATAGCGGCTAACCCTTCTATATCCCCATCTGTAAATAACAACCCTGCCCCCTTAACAATATTTGTTAAACCCGCTACTTGTGAAGCCACAAAAGGAGCTCCAGAAGCAAGACCTTCTATACTTGATAGTGATAATCCTTCGTGATGTGACGAAAGTACAACTATATCGGCCATTTTTAATAATTGAGGTACGTCCATTCGTAACCCTAGAAAGAGTACTTTGTCTTCTAATTGCGCATCCTTGACCAGTTGAGTCATTCGTGATCGCGTTGGGCCGTCTCCCACCAATATTAATTTCACTGGATTCGTAATATGCTTTAACGATTGGATAAGAGTCCTTTGATCCTTTTGTTCAGTAAAACTAGCCACTTGTATCAGAATAGTCTCCTTATTGGTGATGCTAAAATCACTTCTCTTTGCGGCCGCGGCAGCCGTAATTATCGTAAGATCTACTCCATTGTTAATGAGCGTAAACGACTCGTCAGATCGTTTTAAAAATAATTTAAGAGCACCATCCACAGCATCCGCAATAGTAACTACCGATTTGTATTTTCTATAGACAAATCGATCAACATGTTTTAGCAGCCAATGATTGCGTCGTTTGTTATGAGTGTTGTGTTCTGTATATACTAAAGGTGTTTTTGAAAAAGAGAGCATTTTTGCAAATCCTACCCAATATAAAGCGGGAAAAAGGTGAACATGTATTAAATCATATGCCTTAAGAAATGGTATTAACTTAATGATATTCATGGGAGTATATACGCTATTGCTGGATAACTGATGAATCGTTACTAACCCATTGGATTGCATTTTATCAAGAAACGGGGTCATAGTCGTGTTTAAGAGAAGTAACTCCATACTAATGCCCTTTTGCAGGTACTTCGGAATACTGTCCATTAGTAATTTTTCCGCACCACCAGTTCCTAAATTTGGTATTACCTGTAAGACTTTCATGTTTGGGTATTTTTTCGTTTAGCTTGCGAATAAATTACCCACATTCCGAATAAGAAAAAGAGTGGGAAAAACATGTTTTTTTGACGTAACATAATACCCAAATTACCAAGTATCAATGAGAAAGCTATACTTCCAAGAATGAAATAAATTAAAAAACCTTTCAACAAATAATTTGCTTTTCGAAACCCTTTAACGATTCCTTTTTTAATGACGACAAAGGTGAAAATAAGTAGTATCAAGTTTTCCACGGAAGCAACAATAGCTAATACTCCATTGATATCAAAGAAAAAAGGCCTATATAAAAAAGTAAAAACCTTTAGCGGAAGTGGATACTGAGAAGTGTCAACACCAGAACTAGAATCCTCTTGGTTTAAACTCGCCGCTTTGTTAGATGAATACTCTTCTATGACAGAAAGTTCAAAACTTTCAAGCTGCACAAACTGCATAACGTATCCAAAAATAGACACAAAACCAGCCAAGAATACCATAAAAACAATGGCCTTTTTATAAGTTTTAAGATCTTTATCTAGTGTGAATCCAATACCAAAAGACACCAAAAGAAACATCGTGATGTGGGGCCTAATGGCCAATGACAGTATCAAACTAATTGCCAACCCTAATCCCCTTTTTTTAATATCCTGAAGCGCATAAACGAATAAGGCAATACAAAAGAACAAAATAGTGTCTTTCCCTATCCCTGATGACCAAAAATGTAGATTTGGTAAGAACCAAACCCAAGGATGGATGGAAACACCCAATAATTTATACTCCGAAATGAATTCGTAATTATTAAAAAGTTTCTTCCCTATCCTATAGAAATAGATAAAACCTAAGTATCCAAGTACCGAATACAATAAATTACCTGTGAAAAACGAAAGACCCATCACTTTCGCCGGTATATAGTTCAATATAAATATAGATCCAGAAGCAGAACCACGCTCCACATAGGCGTAGATATCTTCCCAAGAAGCATTTTGTGTATAACCCCAATAAAAAAGGGCATCACCACCATTGGCAGAAATAAAAAAATGAAACGCAGTACTAATTAGAATGTGATAAAAAAACAATTTCGCTAAAATTAGCCTGTCTGCCCTAGTAAAATCCTTAAAGGCCCTAGGGAGATTATATCCTACTAGTAGGACTATAACACATACACAAATATCTAATAATACCATGCTCTAGATTGTTCTTTAAAATAGTCCTCAAGCCGCTCTTTCGTATCGGCATCTAATGCCATTTCTGGTTTATCTCTTTTAGAGACCCATGTATATAAACGTTGCTTGAATTTGTTTCCAAAGAGTTTAGAAAAATAATCTTTTAAACCGAGTTATTTTAAAAAATAGAATAGTTTCTGAAATCGGAGTGACCTAGATGCATTTTTTTGCCCGACCTCAGTATCATTAAAAGTGGTAACACTTAAAAATTCTGAAACCTTTTTCAAAACTCCTGCTCTGTCCTTCACAAAATCTTCAAACCGAATAAGTAGCACTGCATCAAAATTAGCTTTAAAACTAGCGATTGAAGTATCATAACAACTCATATTCAAATAACTACTCCAATGCAAGTGACCTGCATCCAGATCAACTAAATCTTGTTTCATAGCCTCATTAAACGTCCTGTTTTCTCTTCCTTTTCCCTGATTCATCATAAAGTGCGAAAAAGCCCTTTCTAAAGGATCTCTTAACAAGACAATGATCTTGGCCTGCGGATTGTATTTCCTTATTCTTTCAGGAGTTTCACTGCAATGCAAATAGGCGGTACTACCCTCTGCCAAATAGCGTTGCGAAGAGCTTAATGAGAATATCTTTTCATACTGAGAGACATTTTCAATTTTCGCAATGTGCAATGGTTCTGGAAAGTCTTTATCAAGGTATTCCTCTAATGAAAAAAAACGAGATGGTTCGTAGAGTGTTCTCGGCAACTGATTTACAAAAAAGTGGGGCTCTTTTACCGGACAGGTATAAATATCATCGTGTTGCCCCAACACATTCAGAAAACCTGTCGTACCTGCTTTCATCGCACCAACCAAAAACAAATTTGCTTTGCTATTCTGTTCTCCCATCAGTGTTTTAATACTTTAAACAGTTTGTATGTTCCTTTAAATGGAATAGCCCTTAACATCTTTAAAATTCGCAGTCGATTACCATACGTCAATTTCTTGGCTAAGGTATACACCCGTTGTTCCTCGTGTGCCTTATAATTTCCATAATATTTAATATAGGTTAACAAGACAAATTGGTTTGCATATTTTTTAAACGCCTCTAACGAAGGCCCTTTGAGCCTATCATTGACAAACAGAAGTGTCCCTAAATAAGTGATAAAATCATCCGCTTCATAATGCCGAGACGAGCCAGTGTCTTCTTCCGTTTTTCTATAAAAGGACAACTCTGAATTAATAAAAACAACATCCGTATTTATACAAAGTCGCATCCATAAATCATGATCTTCATGTTTCTTCTGGCCTATTCTAAACCCTTTTGTCTTCTCAAAGTGCGACTTTCTAAAACAAACATTAGATGAGTTTACCAAGGGTAAATACTTGCTTATCACGTTAAAATAATTCAACTTAGCCGTTTCGCCATCCTTCGGTAAAAGCTCATGATGGTATCGCTCAGTAAGTTTCTTAAATACTCTGGAACGTCCTGTAGCAAACACATGTTCGTCAGGATAGTCCTTTATTGCCTTTACTACACTTTCCAAATAGGTGGGTGCCCACCAATCGTCCGCATCTAATAAGGCTACCCATGGCGATGATGCCAGTCTTACTCCAACATTACGTGCTTCAGAGACACCAGAATTTTCAATAGACACCACTTTCAACTTGTCAGATTTTATAGTGGAAATAACATCCGCAGAGCCATCTGTACTACCATCGTTTACAACAATCAATTCAAACTGCGTATATGTTTGCTCCAAAACTGACGTGATAGTCTGAGCAATAAAATGTTCTTTGTTATATAATGGAATAACTACTGAAATCATGATAGCTGATAGCGAATAAGCCAATAAAAACTCTTTAACAAGTTTTTAAAAGATAACTTACCAGCATACGTACTGATAAACTTTAATTTGTTTGAAAAAGATACCGATAAGGTAAGATAAAAATGTACTAGTTGATAGGTTGAATGCCCTTTTGCATGGATTACCTCCTTACTAAATTTACCACCATTGACAGTATCGAACGTTGTAAGTCCTTGCTGACTAGCTTTATAATGAATCAGTTTGGTTGGCACACTTTTTTGTGTACTAGACCAATTTGTATTACTCATCCTATATACACTCCAATAACCATGAAGATAGCCAATTTCTCCGTACTCGATAGCCCTAAGCAATAATGGAGAATCCCCTACTAGAAACTGAAAAAAATAAGAGGGTAAGTCTTTCACAATTTTCGATTTAAAAAATGCCGCTCCAGTTGGGTAACTTCCCCCCAAGGTTGTGAACATATGCTTTCTACTCATTTTGTAACCGCTAAGGGCCGTAGGCTTGGGAGGGTCTTTTTTGAACTTCCCAGATTCTTGCTCCAAAAGCCTAGTGTTATGAAAAACAAAAGAACAATCAATGTGTTCCTTCATAAAGTTATATTGCTTCTGCAATTTTGTATTCTCAATCCAATAGTCGTCTCCGTCACATAGTGCTATAAAAGTTCCATTAGCACTATATAAATTATATAGAAAGTTAAACTTGCCCGTTGGCTTGCCAGCGATAGCAATATTGTTTTCTCTATGATGAAGAAATAGCCGTATTTTAGTGGGGTAATTCTTGGCATACTCCATGCAAATAGCCCTAGTAGCATCCGAAGACTGATCCTCTCCTATTAATATCTCAAATTCAAAATCAGTTTCTTGAGCAATAACACTATCAATACATTGACTAATATATGGTTCGTGGTTATAGGCCTGAATACATACACTCACTAAAGGTTCTTTAGCTACTGTGTTTTGATAGGTCTGCACCTCCTTCTTTTGATAAATATTTTTAAACTCTTCAAAAATCATAAGTACTTTGCCAACTTTGTATTTTGAAGGTCTTTTGCAATAAATTCGACTATTGATTGTGGAAGTTTTCCTTTCCATCCGTCATCGAACATCTTTGTTTTATAAACACTATAGGCATTAGAATTATTTTCTGACTTAGACGCTTGAATAAAGTGACTTGTTTGCTCGGTTACCGATAAACCTATCCAGTCAAAAATATCATGAGTCTGTTGGATCGTGTTTGTTAAAAGTTCATCATAAGCAACTATTTTCACTCTATCTTCTCCATAAGAGCCCTGTAAATCATGAAATAGATTCGCTGTTTCTTTCCACTTCTGATAGCCAAAATAATTTTCTCTTTTCCCTTCATTCTTTTTTGGCGCATTCATCCACTCCTCTTCTTTTGACCATTCATTTTTAAACTCTGATGGAGCATTGAAAAATGAATGCAACACCGATAGCGGGTTTCTAATTATGCCTATGAATTGGGTGTTTGAGTTTTTTAAGAGATTATCCAAGATATAATGGTAACGAGTCTCTTTATAAACTAAATGAGTTAAAGAACATTTTTCAAACGAAGGCACCTTTCCGTGTGCTATTTCATTGATTTGGTGAAGATATTCATCTTCTGAAGATAAAATTTTATCAAAAAAATCCTGTATTTCGCTTGTTGTAGAACGCTCACTCAAAAAGCCTTTAAATGCATAACTAAAAAGTGGTTGTTGTCTATAGGCAACAGCCTCATTACTATTTAATATATTAGATAACCAAGTTGTTCCCGATCTAGGGGCTCCATGAATTACAATATTATGCATAAAACTCAAGTATTTTATCAACGATATACTCCATTTCTTCTAAACCATATCGTTGATCTATAGGGAGGTGTACAATATTTTCAATTAACTGCTTTTCCCATGTTGCATCGATAACTGGCAATTGATCTGCCCATAACATCGGAGTATAAATGTTGTTTTTCACCAAATATGTCCGTAAATCAGCCGCTCGTTCTGTCATAAAAGGAAAATGGAACAATGAAGGAGTTGATAACTTAAATTGATTACGATCCTCCAAATGCTTCTTTAAAAAACTAAAATTTTCTAGGCGTTTTTCTTTTACTAATTCTAGATCAAAACTCCCCATGATTTGTTTGGACAACTTTGACATCCCATAGAGGCCCTCAGCAATTATTCTCTCTTCATTATTTCTAAAGTCGGTATATCCATAAGTTGAATTTACATCCAACTGTTTTACAAGGTGTTGACAATATTCATGGGATTGATAATCGTCTAATTTTGGATCCGTTAGGTCTTCTTCTGCCATTAAGATCCCACCATCAGGAACTCCAAAAAACTTTCTGACTGAATAAAAAGTAGGCAAATCACCAATCTGTTTATTAAAAAATGCCTGGGAGTTATCGATAATGAGTGTACTATAAGTATCACTTATCTTTTTTATATAATCTTCTTTACAACCAAAATAATTTACATAAAGAATCGCTTCATCGACTCCTATATCAGCTTTTATTTCTAAATCTTTATCTAGATGATACAAGCTAACATCTATATCATTTTTTCGAAGAGTCTCAATAAAATCACCACAGATATAATATGGTACCCAAATATGCTTAATCCCCTTTTGTCTTAAATAATAAACACAGGCAGAGCGTCCCGAATTAAAAAGTAATTTATTTTTAAAAAAATTATTTTTATAAGCACCTAACTCTAACCCAATATATCCGCCAATACTATTCACTATACCAAACTATACTCATGTAAGAAACCTCTAACTGTCTCCTTATCGTTAAACATTAAAACATCTATCATCGACAAACCTGATATAAAAGTAGCACTAAATTGCTCATAAACAGGTAAGTTAGGAACCAGAAAGTTTAGAGATATATTTTCTACCTCAAAATCTTCTTTTGCATAGAGTTCCTGCCCGCCTAAAGAATTGATGTAATGAGAAGCTCCCGCTTTCTTACATATATGCAGCAAACGCTCCGTTCGCTCCATTTCTTTGGACTCTGAATAGGATTTTGAAGACACCTGAAAGACGGTATCTATTTCTAAATATTCCATGATACTCGTGACGCTATTCATAGCAAACTCTGATATCGTCTCGGCTTCTCCTTGAAATACCTTTTTAATTATAGGAAAAACAGCATCAAAATAAGGTGCTTTTCTATAGGATTGTTCTATAGATTTTAAGTTTTTTTTATACAACGGATTTTGGGGATTCATATACGTCTCCGAAATCTGTTTGAAAGAACTAATATCCTTACATGGAAAAGTGATCATCTTTTTTTGATGCTGCACCAAAATATTATTTCGGTTAATCCAACCGCCTTTTATAAATGAAACATCATCGTAAAACACAAAAACATCAGCACTTTTAATGAGCTGAAAGTATCCCAAATAGGGGAAAACGTAAGGTTGCATCACGGCGATCTTCATAGACTCTTATTTACAACAGAGGTTATTGTTTTCACCTCGTCATTGGTTAGTGCATGACTTAAAGGAAGGCACAAAATAGTTTTTGCTATGGCATCCGAAACTGGCATCTTTATTCGAGTTACATAAGGAAGGTTATTTAAAGAGGGATAAAAATAACGTCGGGGTGTAATTCCATTTTCCTTTAGGGCTTGTTCCACTTGAAGTAATTTTTCTTCCGAAGAAAACACGATGGGATAATAACAATAATTCCATTCTGTATCTTCACGTAATCTCATTGTAGTGACTTTAGAAAAATTCAATTGCGCATTATAACCATCTACAACACTTTTTCTTGAAGCGAGGATCTTTTCCATATAAGGTAATACACTAAGCCCCATGGCCGCCTGTAGTTCACTCATTTTACCATTAATACCTAGACCTTTGAAGTCCAATGGGCCATCGTGACCAAATTTATGAGAATAATCTATTTTCGAAAACAGTGTTGGATTCTTACAAAACACTACACCACCTTCTCCTGTATGAAATAATTTGGTCGCATGAAAACTTCCTGTACTCACATCTCCATAATGAAATAAGGACTTCCCTTTGTAAGTGACATCAAAACAGTGTGCGGCGTCATAGATTACAGGAAGATTATGTTTATTCGCAATAGCTCCAATAGCGTCAACATCACATGGGTTTCCAAAAACATGGGTGGCGAGAATTGCCGTAGTTTTTTCGTTTATAGCAGCTTCTATCAAATTAGCATTCAAAGAAAATGTATCCGGTTCAATATCAACAAAAACTGGTGTGCAATATTCCCATACAATAGATGCCGTGGTTGCCACATAAGTAAAAGGAGTAGTAATCACTTCGCCTTTATGAGCCAATAATCGCAACGCTAGCTGAATTGGTATCGTGCCATTATTCATAAGCAGAGCGGAGGAAACATTGAAACGAGTTTCGAGCTTCTCCTCAAGCTCTTTAACAAGTTCCCCGCGATTCGTAAGCCATTCATTCTTCCAAACGCGCTCTAATTGTTCATTGTACTCCTTTAAAGGTGGAAAAAAGGTTTTGGTTACGTTAATCATTTTCTGTGGGTAAAAACCGTGATGGCTTCGTTTAATATTTTTTTCTGAAATAGGCTTATTAACAACAAGTACAATCCTAAGCCTAAAATTCCAAAGACTAAAAGCCTTACAATATCATAGGCTACAAAGATACCATAGTTAGTATCCAACCACCAAATGATTCCTGTGACTAAAGTCGCTATTACCAGTATAGGGAGTATGTCCTTTACTTGTGAAATACTGTTATATTGTATAAGTTTTCCTGTGTAAAATGAATTGATAAAAAATGCCAATACAGACGTTATCACTGCACTAATAAGCAGGGCTTTCATCCCGTAACTAATAGAGATGGCAATAATACATACACCAATCCCTTTCTTTATCAACTCTAATTTAAGGAAAAGATCGCTCCGTCCCTTTACCTTTAGAACGTTCAAGTTGTAAGCATTAAGCGGATATAGTACGCCAGCCCAGCATAAAATCTGATAAAACGGAACCGCTGGCAACCATTTATCAGTCAATAAAAACCGAAATAAGGGAGTCGCTAGAGCCGCTGAAAAAAGCAATAGAGGTGCTATGAATAGCATCACTGTTTGCATTATTTTTTGATAAGCCCGCTTTAACTTTTCATCATCATCCTGAATTTTAGCGAATAATGGAAACGTTACTTTATTCAAGACGGCGCCAATATTTTGAACTGGTACTTGCTTAAGGGTGTCTGCCCTTGTATAAAAACCTAGTTCAGTTACACTAAAAAACTTTCCAATCACTACGGCATAGATATTTCTATATAGCACATCCAACAAGCTCGATAAGGTTAGCTTATACCCATACTCAAAATGCTCTTTGAATTTCGTTTTACTAAACTCCAAAGAGGGTTTCCACTTCCCAAAGAACCATAGCAGCAGCGCATTCACTATAGACTGAGTAAGAGCACTAGCCACCAGACTCCAGACTCCAAAATCATTATAGGCAGCTGTTATTCCAATGATTCCTCCAATAATAATAGAAGGAATCGTAATTTTAAAAAGAAGTTTAAACGCTAAGTTTTTAATGATCCGAACTTTCTGGATATTACCAATCGCGTTAAAAACAAAAACCAAACAATACCATCTAACAATAGAAGTAAGTATGGGTTTTTCATAGAAATCTGCTATAAGAGGAGCCAGAGCAAAAATCATCAAATAGAACAAGCAACTTCCAATAAAATTGAAATAGAACACCGTGGAATAGTCAGTGTTACTCAGAGACTTAGATCGCACCAAAGATTGTGATAACCCGGCATCCATTAACGAGTTACCCACTCCTACAAAGATCATAATCATACCTATAAGTCCGAAGTCTTCAGGTAGTAAAATACGAGCCAATACAATCGATATAATCAAGCTAATACCTTGATTCCCGAATTGTTCTAAACCAGTCCAAAAAAAACTGGAAATTGCGCTACGTTTTAATGACATCTAATTTTTTAAATGAACAAAGGCCTCTTTTACAAAGAAGTGAAGCCGAAAACTTATAATATCATACCTGCCGCTACAGTCTCATGTGTGGCATCAT
>JAHZIZ010000349.1 GCA_022601215.1 Bacteroidota bacterium | reverse complement strand
GAACGATAGCGACCAGCTCGGTCTCTCCAATCACTATAGCCTCCAAAAGCGCCACGTTTTCCATCGGGGATAAACTCGCTGTCCTTCACGTGAAAAGACTTAATGAATTCGTGGTAGTGATCTATGTACTTAATATAATCCAGTTGCTGAAGTACAAAATGGCTTGGATCGTATAAGATGTTTACCGCTTTATGATTACCAGTAGCCTTGAGAAAACGTTCAAAAGTCACACCGTCATGAAGGTCTTCTCCAGGGTGAATTTCATAACAGACGTCTACACCATTATCTTGAAATTCATTTAATAATGGAAGCCATCTTTTAGCCAGTTCTTCAAAGCCCATTTCAACTAATCCATCTGGACGTTGTGGCCAAGGATGCCAGGTATGCCATAATAATGCACCGCTAAAAGTTGCGTGGACGTTTAAGCCAAAATGATTGCTGGCTTTAGCCGCACTCATCAATTGTTGGCGCGCCCATTCTGTGCGCTTCTTTGGATTGTTCTTACAATGATCCGGAGCAAAATTGTCGAACATTAAATCATAAGCCGGATGCACGGCGACTAGTTGTCCTTGCAAATGGGTCGAGAGTTCGGTGATTTCTAGGCCATAGCTGTTAATTTTACCTTTGAACTCATCACAATATATCTTGCTTTCTCCAGCTAGAGTTAGATCGATCAATCTACTTTCCCAGGTTGGAATTTGGATACCTTTGTATCCTAAGTCGGCAGCCCATTGGCACAATCCTTCCAGTGAATTGAAAGGAGCATGGTCGTCCATAAATTGTGCTAAAAATACCGCAGGTCCTTTTATTGTTTTCATAGTATTTTCAATTAATTACAGTTCCTTCCAAACATTCCCTTCCTTGTGACTAGCGACAGCAGTCTCTATAAAATGCATGCCTCTTACACCGTCTCGCATTCCAGGAAATTCTCCTTCCTTGTAGGCTTCACCACGAATAGCTTTTGCCATGCCCTTGTAAATATTTCCCATCGCGTCAAAAATCCCTTCGGGATGTCCGGGAGGTAGTTTTGTTCCGTCTAAGGATAGTTCGCTGTTGTACCCATGTCCTGGTTTTAAGGTGCGCATGGGCTGTCCATCTTCCAAGAGATAAAGGTAATTAGGATTTTCTTGTTCCCATTTTAATCCCGCCTTCTTTCCGTAGATAGCTATTGTGAAATTATTCTCTTCTCCAGTGGCAATCTGACTTGCACAAAGCACTCCTTTTTTATAATCGCCAAATCTCAATAATACGGTGCCGTCAATATCCATCTCATTGTCATCGTATAAATGGTTGAGGTCCGCCAAAATAGCCGTGATTTCTACACCACTTACAAACTCTAGCATTTGGTAGGCGTGTACCCCAATATCTCCCATACAGCAACTAATACCCGATTGTTTTGGGTCGAGTCGCCAAGTGGAAGTGCGTTGCTCTTTATCGTGTATAATTGGATTGATCCATCCTTGATAGTATTGAGCATCGATTTTCTGAATTTCTCCAATGACATCCTCAGCAATCATTTGTTTCATTTGCCGAACCATAGGATAGCCTGTATAGGTATGCGTGAGGGCGAAAAGTGTATTGTTTTTTTGCTGAATAGTCTCTAATTCTTTCGCCTCGACATACGTCATGGTCATAGGCTTTTCGCAGATCACGTGAAAGCCGTGTTCCATGAGTTGCTTGGCCATCTCGAAATGTAGAAAATTAGGAGTCAACACCGAAATAACTTGCATGCGATCATCATTGGGACGTTGCTTTTCTGCTTCAATAAGTGCTTCAATAGTCTTATAGATTCTATCTGTTGGCAAGTCTAGCTTTGCGGCAAAGTCTTTGCTCTTTTGAAGTGAAGAGCTAAAAACACCGCCTAGCAATTGATAATCATCGTGCATACTTGCCGCAACACGATGCAGCACACCAATGAGACTATCGCCTCCCCCTCCAAGGACTCCCCATCTTATTTTATGACTCATAAGTTATTCTTTGTATTCAATTTTTTCATTTTTAAAAAAATATCGCAAATAGAACTAAGACAGCAGCAGCAAATAGCGCTGGAAAAGTCCAGATGGATTGCCAAGTATGACCTCCTTCTGCGAGTAAGTTGGCGTCTGTAATTTTTCCTGCTACATAAAAACCAACTAACATTCCTATTCCGTAGGTTGCTAAGGTAATTAGTCCTTGGGCCGCGCTCTTTATTTTTTCGCCAGCCTTACTATCGGTATAAATTTGTCCTGAAACAAAGAAGAAATCATAACAAATTCCGTGCAGTACGATTCCAGTGATAACCATAAAGAATAGCTCTCCCGAATTTCCATAGGCAAACAATAAATAACGGATTCCCCAGGCAAGCATTCCAACCAAAATGGTCTTCTTAAATCCAAATTTCTTAAAGAAGAACGGCAGTAATAGCATAAACAAGACTTCAGAAATTTGCCCAGCAGATGCCCACGCAGTAGAATTTTCTACGCCACTTTCAGTAAGGAATGGACTCAAGTTTTGATAATAAAAAGCCAATGGAATACAAATAAGGACAGAGGAGATAAAGAAGACTAAGAAATTGCGATCTTTTAAAAGTTTTAGGGCATCTAAACCGATAATTTCAGCGATGTTGGCTTTTTCTCCTTTTCCACTAGGAGGAGTTTTAGGCAATGCAAAACTGAAAAGTCCTAAAATTGCGGAAGCAATTGCGTCATCATAAACGTGTTTGATAGCATCCCATTTTCAATATTTTCTATGGCATCCCATTTAAAGGCAAAGCTTATTAGTAACCCTGCTACAATCCAACCTACCGTTCCCCAAACCCGAATTAATGGGAAGTCTTTTGAGGGATCTTTCATTTGATTAAAGGAAACAGAATTCACTAAAGCTAGTGTAGGCATATAGGCAATCATGTACCCTAAAACGTAAGGATAAAAGACTTCGAAATCTGTCGCCTGGCTCATTTGATACATCAAGAAGGCGCCAATTAAATGCAGCACAGCAAGGATTTTTTCTGCATTAAAAAATCTGTCAGCAATTAAACCAATAATAAAAGGAGCAATTATGGCACCCCATGATTGAGTAGAATAGGCCATCCCAGTCTCAGCACCTGTGGCCGAAAGGTTTGCTCCTAAAAACGTTCCCATAGTTACAAACCACCCTCCCCAAATAAAAAATTCTAGGAACATCATTACGGATAGTTGTATGCGTGTTAATGATTTCATATGTCGTACTATTTAGTTAGTTGGGCTGCTTTTAAAACAAGTTCTTTGGTAGCGAGGATTCCCTTTTCTTCTGGCATGTCATCTCCTTCAAACTCAACACCTATGTGGGCCGTATAACCTGCATCTTTTACTAATTGCATCATTCTATAGTAATCAATCTTTTCTTCGTCACCAGCTGCATTAAAACTATAAGATTTGGCACTTACGGCCTTCGCTCTTGGCATCATTAATTCAATTCCTTGATAGTAATCTGGATATTCTTCTATACAGGCGCCCCAGCGTTCTTCATTTTCGCGTTTCACACACCAATTTCCAAAATCAGGAAGTGTTCCACAATTGTCCAAATTGACTATTTCTAGTGCGTTCATTAAGAGTGGCGCATTGGAAGATAGCCAACCGTGATTTTCGGCAATGACATTAATATTTTTCGTAGCTGCATACTCGGATAATTTTTTGAGCCCGTCTGTTACTGTTTCTATCCAGACTTTTGGGTCATTGGTTCCAAACGTATTTACTCGAATAGAATGCCCACCTAGATCAGCTGTTGCATCCACCCACTTTTTGTGATTTTCGACAGCTAAATCTCGCTTGATAGGGTCCGGATCGGCGAGGTCACCTTCATGATCTACCATTACCAAAACACAAGAAACACCATGTTTTTTATTTTGAGCTTTCAACGAATCAATAACGGCAGCAAACCCATATTCCTTCATTTCTTCTTCATATAACTGACTAACAATTTCAATCGCATCAAACCCTAAGGCTTTGGCGTCTTGAGCGAATTGAAAAGGGTTTGCACCTTCGGCTTGATATCTTTTATGTAACGACCACTGTGCTAAAGAAAGTTTAGGATTATAAACTTCGACAGTAGGTGCTGGTTTTTGAGCTGTTTCAGATTTCTCTTCTGAAGTGTTTTTGCAGGAAATTAAAACGATACTTAGAATGAGTAGAGATACTATTTTTTTCATTGTAAAGGAGTTCTTGTTTATGGAATGTTAGTGTCTGTTATTTAGTACCGTCTAAGGTAGTTTTTTTTTAAAAGTAATGAATAAGTTTCACAGTTCTATTGCAGTATTCGCAACCGAAAACGTTTTCGGTTAAGGATACGATTCTTTTAAGAATGGATTTTTGCGTAATCGAAAAAAATAGTAGAAATTAGACGGACTTCTCATGAAGGTAACCTGTTTACTTTCAGTAGAACAAACCATAACCAATTCAGAAAAACTAATTAAAACAATATACTATTTTGAATACACAAGCAAACCCTGACGAACACTATGATGCAATTGTTGTAGGTTCTGGAATAAGCGGGGGTTGGGCGGCCAAAGAACTTTGTGAAAACGGCTTGAAGACCCTAGTGTTAGAACGTGGAAGAATGATAGAACACGTTCAGGACTATCATACCATGAATATGGATCCTTGGGATTTTCCTTACAAAGGAAATCTTCCTTTAAAGGAACAACAGCAACAATTGAAACAAGCGAGAACCGGATATACCACAGATGAGGGGCATCGACATTTTTTTGTAAATGACCTAAAACACCCTTATAATGAGGTGAAACGTTTTGATTGGATAAGAGGATATCATGTTGGAGGTCGTTCAATCATGTGGGGACGGCAAAGTTATCGATGGAGCGATATAGATTTTGAAGCAAATAAAAAGGAAGGCATCGCAGTGGATTGGCCCGTGCGCTATAAAGATATTGCACCTTGGTATGATAAGGTAGAAGAATTCATTGGCGTGAGTGGTGAGAACCTTGGACTAGAACAATTGCCAGATGGTAAGTTCTGCCCACCAATGGAATTGAATTGTGCAGAAGAAGATTTGAAAGGAGAAATCGATAAAAATTACGATGATGGTCGTTTGCTCACAATTGGTCGTGTGGCGCATATAACAGGAACAGGTACCTACAAAGGACTGGGGCGTTCTGCCTGCCAGTTTCGTAATCGATGTATGAGAGGATGCCCATTTGGAGGCTATTTTAGTAGTAATTCTTCCACCTTGCCTACTGCTAGTGAAACAGGAAATATGACGATTCGTCCCAATTCGATTGTTAGTCAGGTACTGTATGATAATGAAACAGGAACGGCTAGTGGCGTAGAAATAATTGACACTGAAACAAAGGAGAAGATAGTTTTTAAATCGAAGGTGGTTTTTCTTTGTGCTTCTGCTATTGCCAGTGCAAGTATATTGATGCAATCCAAAAGTGAAAGGTTCCCTAATGGAATGGGGAATGATTCGGGAGAATTAGGACACAATATTATGGATCATCATTTTAAAGCAGGTGCTTGGGCCAATGTTCCAGGGTTTGAAGACAAACATTATAAAGGACGACGTCCAAATGGAATTTATATTCCACGCTTTAGAAATATAGGCGGAGAAACGGATCAAAAGACTTTTAAAAGAGGATATGGTTATCAAGGTGGAGCAAGTCGAAGCCGTTATAACGAAGTGGTTGCGGAGCTTGCTTATGGAGAGCAATTTAAGGAAGCTATTACGGAGCCAGGAAATTGGCGTATGTTATTATTAGGTTTTGGGGAATGTCTTCCTTATCATGAAAATAAAATGGCCTTGGATTATGATAATCTAGATGAGTGGGGATTACCAACAGTTACCTTCGACGCAGAATGGAAAGAGAACGAATATGAAATGCGTAAAGACATGGTTCAAGAAGCTGTAAACATGCTAGAAAAAGCGGGGTATACAGATATCGAACCCTGGGATGATCCTGGGGCACCAGGTTTGGGAATTCATGAAATGGGGACGGCACGTATGGGGCATGACCCAAAGACGTCAGTGTTGAATGGAAACAATCAAATACATGCTGTGCCAAACGTTTATGTAACGGACGGGGCATTTATGACTTCAGCGAGTTGTGTAAACCCATCCCTTACCTATATGGCCTTTACTGCAAGGGCGGCGCATCATGCAGCTCAACAAATTAAAAACGAAGCCTAATGAAAAGAAGACAGTTATTAAAGAATTTAGGATATGGAGCGGGAGCCTTAGTGGTTACGCCAGCCGTAATGAGCTTGTTACAGAGCTGTGAAAACACACCTGTTTTTAGCCCTGTGTTTCTGAGCCCGGCGCAAGGGCATGCATTAAAGAGTATGGTTGCTTTAATTATACCTAATGATGAAAAAGTACCAGGGGCAGTCGAAGTAGGCGTTCATGAGTTTATCGACAAATATTGGAAGGAAGTATTGCCTGCAAATAAATCCGAGGTCGAGGATGAATTTTGGGAGGTATCTCCAACCAGAGAGCAGCCTTTTATGAAAAATCTTTGGACGACTTTTGAAGAGAATTATAAAACAACCTTCCAAAAAGAATTAGCTGACGGAACTCCAGAAGAATTTGATCAAATACTTTCTAAATATCTTAAAACGGATAAGTCAACACAAACTGCTTATGGTAAAAAGATGGGAGAATTTAGTCAAGCATACAAATTAGATCCTACGGTTCAACCCGATAAGGAGGCGGCTATGTTTAATTTATTAGCCACTGTTAGAGGGATGACAATGTGGGGTTGGAAAAGCTCTGAGACTATTGGTAAAAATGTCTTGTGGTACGATCCAGTGCCAGGACAGCAAATAGGCTGTTTGCCTTTAAGTGAAGCGGGTAATGGAAAAGCGATGGCCTTATAAATCTTAGACCGATGAAAAGAAGACAATTTATACAAAAGGGAGCCTTAGCGGGGTCCCTTTTGTCGTTTGGAAGCAGTTTATTTGCCTCCGAATTTGGTGGGTTATTGAATGTCCCAAAACACAAATTCAATTTAAAATATGCGCCTCATGATGGGATGTTTAAGCACAGTGCTGGGGATGATATTTTGAGTCAGTTGGACTTTATGGCCGATCAAGGTTTTACAGCCTTTGAAGATAATGAAATGCGCAACCGCCCTGTGGCACAACAAGAGGCAATGGCCAGATTGATGCAAAAAAGAGGGATTGAAATGGGCGTTTTTGTTGCCCATAAGATCTATTGGAAAGAACCTAATTTGGCAAGTGGAAAACTAGGATGGCGAGAGGAGTTTTTAGAGGATATAAGGAATTCGGTAGAAGTCGCCAAACGGGTCAATGCCAAATGGATGACGGTAGTTCCAGGACATGTTGACTTGCATCTACATGAGGACTATCAGACCGCAAATGTCATAGCAACCCTAAAACAGGCGAGTGCTATTCTGGAGCCTCACGGACTAGTCATGGTATTGGAACCTTTAAATTTTAGAAACCACCCAGGTTTGTTTTTGGCAGAATCACCTCACGCCTATCAAATATGTAAGGCAGTGGACAGTCCGTCATGTAAAATTTTGTTCGATATCTATCACCAACAAATTCAAGAAGGGAATCTATTACCCAATATTGAAGCGTGTTGGGACGAGATTGCCTATTTTCAAATAGGGGATAATCCAGGGAGAAACGAACCTACAACGGGAGAAATTAATTATAAGAATATCTTTACGTATATCTATGAGCGAGGTTTTACTGGAATATTAGGAATGGAGCACGGCAATTCTCAAGAAGGGAAAACTGGTGAGCAACGTGTGATTGATGCCTATAAAAAGGTGGATTCTTTTTTGTAGAATTGTTTTAAATGAAAGTTTCTTTTTCAGATAAAATAGTGTTTGCTAAAGCAGCTTTTAAACGAAATTTAGGCCCATTAGGGATTGGCCTTTTGTTTATTGCTTTAGGGATTGTTGTCATCTATATTGCTTCCTTTGTCAATGAAGGGAAGGTTTTTCTCCACATTTTTGGTGGGGTGTTTATAGTTTTTCCATTGTTTTTCTTGTTATTCACTATGCCTTCGAGTTTTCTTTTTTATTATGAAAAGGCCTTGATAAAAAAATACGGGAGTTATGGAACTGCATTTATTTGCGGCAAGGCAATATTAGATTCCTCTAGCCTTGAAAATAAAGATGCTCGAACTGTTAAGAAAGCGCAACGCCATTTTGAACTTACCTACGAGTATGAGTATCTTCAAGTATTGTATACTAATACCTTTCATGTCGCTAGCAGATCATGTTTTGATCGCTTACCAATTGGTGGAAGAATACCTATTCAATTTTTGAAAGTAAAGCCAAGTCAATCGACAGTTCGCAGGGCAAAGTTGAGTAACGAACTAGGAATAGATCGCAAAGACTGTACATAAAATTACTCTACATTAAATTTGCCACGCATTAACCCCGAATGTCCAGAGAAACTACAAATAAAGTCATATATGCCAGCTTCTGGTGCAGTAAATGTGATGGAAGTACGCTGCCCACCACCTAGCATTTTGGTGTGAGCAATAACTTCTTCGCCGTCATTAGGGATCCAATCTTTCGGTTTTCCGGCATTGGCAGCTGCAGCTGCGAAGACATTAATTTCAGTTCCCGGTTTGAGGAGGACAAAATTGTGTCCCATCACCGCTAAGTCCATTTTGCCAGTATGTCTAAAGTTTAAAGTCACTTTTTGCCCTGCTTTAACGGTAAATTCTTTTTTGTCAAATTGCATCATATCATTCCCGCTTAGCGCAAGTGTAATGGAATTTCCATCTTCTTTTTTAGCTTCTTTTTGAGATCCAATCGTCACATTTGGTTTTTCCTCTTTCTTTTCTTTTTCTCCGCCACAGGCTATAAGAAGAGAAACAAGGGTTAGGGTGAAAAGGGTTTTTATTGATTTCATAGTGACTAATTTGTGTTTAAAAATTGAACTGTACGGGACTCACTGTAATAGGTTTCGGATGTTTGGTGAAAACCAACGTGACCTCCGTGTTTTGGAGTTTCAAGATAAATGTTTTTTCGCTTTTCTGAAAGGGTAAACGGATAACATTCTGGAGAAAGAAAAGTATCATTAAGTGCATTCAGAATAAGTATAGGAACTCTGATATTTGGTAAGAATTGAAGGCTACTATTTTTGTCGTAATAATCATATGCATCATTAAACCCATGTGCTGGTGCGGTGTAGATATCATCAAAATCTTTGAGCGATTTTATGTTTTTCAGAATACCCATATTCATATATTCTGGGTGTTTTTCCATTTTGATTTTGTATTTCTTTTTTAGGTTGTATAAAAAAGAAGTGCGATATATCCAATTTTGAGACTCCTCAAGTCTAGATAAAGAACCTTTTAAGTTTAGGGGAGCTGAAATGGCTATTCCTTTGCTAATTTGTTTTGGAAGTACTGGTTGTTCGCCGAGATATTTGAGTAATAAATTACCTCCTAGACTGAATCCAACTAATGAAATGTCGGTGTAAAAATCTTTATGTAAGATAGTTGAAATTACCGTTTGTAAATCATCTGTTTTTCCTGCGTTATAGGAGGTATAACTCATGTTGTCTTCACCGCTACATCCTCTATAATTTATTGCACATACATCCCAACCATTTTCAATTAATTTCCTGGCGTGACCTCTCATGTATATTCGTTGAGCGTTCCCTTCAAGTCCGTGGAGTAAAATTGCAACTTTTCTTGTTGGAGACGGCGAATACGACCAGTCTAAATCGATAAAATCATCATCAGCTAGAATAATTCGTTCGCGTTCTTGCAGGAGTTTTGGGCCCTGCCTAAGTTTTGCCGAATATATGGTAGAAAAATGCCCATTTTTAAAAAGGCCTTGCGCAATGTAAGAAGATGTAATATGAGGCATAGATGGAATTGGAGAGGAAAGATACTCCAAATCTTAAATATCATAAAGTTTTCCAAAATACTTTTTTCTGAAATGTTCGTTTCACTACATTTGTACTGTTCATTTTATAAGTCATGCCAAGAACTGAAGAATTTAACAGGACCAATGTTTTAGACAAAGCCATACTTGTGTTTTGGAAAAAAGGTTATAACGGGACTTCAATGCAAGATTTAGTAGATGCGACTGGACTAAATCGTAGTAGTATTTATAATTCTTTCGGAAGCAAAATGGCATTGTACCATGAAAGCTTAAAAAAATACCAAGGGGACAGCGGTGCGCTATTTGAGCGAGTGAATGAGCAACATAGAAATGCTTTGGAAAGGATTGGACTGCTCTTTATATATGTCATGGAGGACATCGTTGGAGATAGTGAAAAAAAAGGATGTATGCTCATTAATTGCTTTACGGAAATGGGCAATCAGGATGGGCAGCTAAGGGATCTTTTGGAAGGTAATCAGGATCGACTTATTGGCATATTTGATGATTTGGTACAGAAAGGGCAAATGGATGGATCCATTCGAAATAATGAGGAAAGTCAATTGTTAGCCCATTATTTGGTGAATGCTTTTCAAGGGTTCCGTATAACGGGCTTAAGTGTGCAAGACCCAAAAACTTTAAAGAGTATTATTCAAAATATATTGAAAACACTAACCTAAAATTTTTTTAATCATTTTTGAAACGAACGTTTCAAAACAAAAACTAAAATATAAGTTTATGAAAACATTTGAAAACAAAACAGTAGTAGTAACGGGCGGAAATTCTGGCATAGGACTAGCTGCCGTAAGGGGTTTTTTAAGAGAAGGTGCCAAGGTTGTTTTTTCAGGGCGGAGGCAAGAAGCATTGGATGCTGTTTCTAGAGAGCTTTCGGGTGAATTTAAAGCGGTATTGGCAGATCAATCTAAACCAGCAGATAATAAAAGACTCATTGAAACGGCAGTTGATACATTCAGAAAAATTGACGTGGTTTTTGCCAATGCTGGAGTGGCTCAGTTTGCACCGTCTGATCAGATTGATGAAGATTTTTTCGACAATCAGTTTAACACAAATATTAAGGGGCCGGCTTTTTTGGTAAAAGAAGCGATCCCTAATTTGAAAGATGGAGCGAGCATTATTTTTAATACTTCCATTGTTCATCAGAAGGGTTTTGAAGGTGCAGGTGTTTATAGTGCCACCAAGGGAGCTTTGCGTGCGTATGCTCGCGTATTAACTACAGAGTTGGCGCCAAAAAACATTCGTGTTAATTCTATAGCCCCAGGACCTATTGGTACCCCAATCTATGATAAAATGGGAATGACGGAAGATCAAGTACAAAACATGGGTGCGACCTTTGCAGAAGGTGTACCATTAAAGCGTTTTGGTGAATCCGAAGAAGTAGCAAATGGTGTCCTCTTTTTAGCGAGTGATGCCGCAAGTTATGTAAATGGTATTGAGCTTGAAATTGATGGTGGAATGAGCCAGATAAAAAAATGGCTTGACAATTTTTAATAATCCCTTCAATACGAGGGGATTATTTTTTGCTTAATTAGATACCAATTGGTATCTTTGCATAGTGAGAGACCCAGAAACAACTAAAAACATCATTCTCAAAGAGAGCGGAAACCTATTCAACACTCAAGGGTATAAGGCTACATCCATTAGTGATATTACCAAAGCTACTGGCTTGACTAAAGGGGCGATATATCGACATTTTGATAGTAAAAGTGATTTGGAACAAGAGGCGTTACGGAGTTTAGGGAAATTGATGTTTACTGAGTTAGGGACCTCCATCAGGGAGGCTATAAACTTCCAAGCCAAGATGGAAGCTATCTTCTCATTCTTTGAAGACTATATGAATACTCCTTTGTACGAAGGTGGTTGTCCCCTTATGAATGCGGCCATTGAAGCCGATGACACCAACACTGCTTTAAGACAACAAGCTTACAATATGCTTGCACAATTAAAGGCGTCCGTTGAAAAACTAATTGACAACGGAATAAAAAACGAACAGGTACAACCTGAAGTAAGTGCTAGGTTTTACAGCACCATCTTTATCGCCACCTTGGAGGGAGGAATTATGATGAGTAAGTTAGAACGAAATAAAAACGCTATAGAAACTACGATCGCTCATCTACGTAAACAGGTGTTCGATATTTCAATATAAAAAAATTTAAACAACTCGATACCAATTGGTATCTAATTTTATGAAACTAGTTATAAAAACCGTAGGTGCCTTTATTAATATAACCGCACCTTTATTTCCAATATGGAACGCAAATTACTCATTTAATCTCTTGTGCAAGGTGAAACGAGTTGGGATCACCCAGAAAGGGTCTGCCTTTTTTAAACAAGGAAAAACACAGTTTTTAGAAGTGAATGGTCACTCGGCGGCTTTGCATTCTTGGGGAGAAGGTGCTAAGTCAGTTTTATTCCTTCATGGTTGGCTTAGCAATAGTCAACGGTGGCGAAAATTTGTAGAACAATTAGATTTAAATGAATATACCGTTTATGCACTAGATGCGCCAGGTCACGGAATGGCTAAAGGGCGTCATCTTAATGTAGAAATCTACCGACAAGCATTTATGAAAACCTATGAGATTGCGGGACCATTAGATACTTTGGTATGTCATTCTCTAGGGAGTTTGGTTGGAGCTTATGCTTTTTTATACCGTCCTTCTATTGTTGTTAAGAAATTTGTAATTACAGGCGCACCCTCAGGAATGGATGCTATTTTTGCATACTTCAAAGAGTTATTGAGTTTGTCTCAAAAGGCGATTGATAATCTGGACGTTAAAATAAATTCCGTTTTACAGTTACCACACAGAGAGATTCATATGAAGCATTTTTTCAGAAAGGTAGAAGTGCCAGTTTTAGTTGTCCATGAAACAGCAGATAGAATTACACCAGTGGATCCAATTAAAAAGGCAGCGGCTAATCACAATAAAATTGAGACCTATTTTACCAACGGGAATGACCATAATTTAAAAACGCAAGATGTGATTGAACAGGTTATTCAATTTATAACAAAATAAAAATATGTATTTTAAAGAATTTGACATACGATGGAGCGATTTAGATGCCAATAGGCATTTAGCTAATAGTGCTTACATTAATTTCATGAGTCACACCCGTATGGGATTTCTTATTGAGAATGGATTTGATCAACGAACCATGGCCAAACACAATATGGGCCCTGTTATTTTTAATGAAAATATATTTTATTTTAAGGAGGCTTTCCAAGGAAAACCTATTAAAGTGAGTTTCGAACTTGGAGGGATTAGTGAGGACGGCGCTTTTTTTAAATTCGTTCATAATTTTTATGATTATAAAGGTAGAAACCTTGCCCACTGTGAAATGCAGGGTGCATGGCTTAACTTAGAGACTAGGAAAATAACCCCTTTCCCCAAGGAACTATTTAGCTTATTGGAAAATGCCCCTAAGACAACCGACTATAAAGTGTTAACTAAAGAAGATATGAGAGCAGCCGGTAAAATGCCAGCTGATCTTAAGGGGTAAAACGACACATCCTCAATGCCAAATTTAATACATATAGCCTTGTGGATGTGTTTTATATTTTCAACAATTACTCCGCGGGAGGCACGTCGTAGAAAAACTGCTCTCTTACTATTTTTCCATCTTGGACTTGATATACCCCTATTTCTGAAGAGGTACTTCGCTGTCCGCTAGGTCGATGTGTGGTATCCATATCGAATCGGACACTAAACCAATTATCCGCAACGGTAGGTTCGCTTACAGTACTACTATGTACTTCAAAAGTTTCTTCCCACCACGCCCCTTTTTTAGCTACTTCTTGCATTCCATTTGATATAGGATTAGGAGAGCTTCCTTCTGGTTCCATGCTTACAATATTAGGGCTGTACAATTTCTCATAACAACTTTGGTAATCTCCTTTATTGCACCATGCCACTAAATTGTTGGCTATTTCTTTTGTGGTCATATGTTGTAGTTTTTTGATTAGATATTTAAAGATACCTATCTTTTTAAGCACATGCTGTTACGAAATTGTTAATTACATGTAGGAAATGCTATGCGATTTTCTTTTTGCGAGTGGATAGAAATACGCCAAAA
This sequence comes from Bacteroidota bacterium, assembly GCA_022601215.1. GTDB lineage: Bacteria > Bacteroidota > Bacteroidia > Flavobacteriales > Flavobacteriaceae > Aureisphaera. The sequence goes on along the minus strand of JAHZIZ010000349.1, from coordinate 3,620 downwards.
AAGATGAGTACTGCCGCACCAATTCGGAGGGGATTTAAAGAGTCTGCCCCAGCCCAAACGGCAATCAAGGTTGCTAGTACGGGTTGGAGATATATAAAGGCTCCAATAGTGGATGGGCTTAATTGTTTGAGCGCATATATATTGAATAAATAAGTGAGGTACGTAGTTCCTATCACTACAAAAATTAATTTCCACCAAACATTAAAATCTAATTCAGTCCAGTTTACTGCCAAAAATTCAGGCCCGCCAATAGGAATGTTCATGAAAACAGCGAATAAGAAGAAGAACTTCATTAAAGTGATAGAACTATATTTTGCCACCAACGGCTTTACCATAATAAGGTAGATGGCGTAAGAAGTTGCGTTTAGAATAAAAAACAAATTACCTAATGGGATATTGGGTGCATTTGGCTGTGTCTTTTCTCCAAAAAGAATAAGTAATAGGGCCCCGCCAAGGCCTATTCCTATTCCTATTCCTTTTAACCAAGTTACTTTTTCCTTCAGAAAAAAGGCAGATAGAATAAGCAGTAATACGGGAGTAAGAGTAATCACAACGCTGCTATTTATTGGTGTGCTTAATTCCAACCCTTTAAAGAAGCCATTCATATTGAGTGCCATTCCAAACAATGCACACCCTAATATGCGTAACCAATCCTTTTTATCAACTTTCTCTTTTGGTAAAAACAGGCTTGTTAGCCAGAAAAGAGCGGCAGCACCAAACACGCGCAACATAATAAAGCCGAAAGGGCCAATAACGCTAGGCATTAAACCTTTAGCAATTGTATGATTCGCGCCATATATGGCACTTGCTGAGGTAGCGGCGAGAAGGGCTAATGCTCTTGGGTTCATGTGTTGTGAATACTTTCTTGAGCGGCTTCCACCACTTTCTTGCTATTTCCAATAAAAATGTTGTCTCCATTCACAATTACTGGCCGCTTTAAAAAGGTATAGTGTTCTAAAATAAAACCTTTAAAGTCATCTTCCGATAGCACTTCATCTTTGAGTCCTCTTTCTTTGTACAATTTGGCTCGCTTACTAAACAGGGCTTCATAGCTTCCCGATAGCTCTCTTAGAACTTCTAGTTCTTTGACCGTAATTTCTTCTTGCTTTATTTCTCTTTTTTCGAAATTAGAAGGAAGGTCTAATTGCTTGAGTATTCGTTTGCAAGTATCACATGTTGCGAGGTAATAGATCTTTCTCATAAAAAATCTGAATTTAAGTAAGCTTTTACCTTTTCTAAAGGAAGCTTAAGTTCTATAGCCCCTTCGGCATAAGGAGCTATCTCATAAGGGTTGTATACTAAGATAATATGGTCTTGGGTTACACCTACACTTTTAGGAAGTTGAAACTGATTATTTTCAAACCAAAATCCAGTGATATTAATGTTTTTTTCTGAAGGTATTTCATTCTCTTTTCTGAAGGCCATTTCAGCTTCTTCAATAAAGCCTAAGTAATCCTTAAAAAGGGCGTGCGTTTCAATCTCTTTGCCGCTAGTAGGGTCAACATTTAGATAAGAAATTTCTCCATATCCGTGCGCGCCTCCAGTATATAAAAAACGCTGCGTTTCTATACTTAACAATGTTTCTGTTTGATATGGAGTCACTGTAATATCAGCTTCATACCCTCCATTATCTATAGCCGATGGTAGATCTGCTTGATAGTCGCGATAAGCCATAATAAAATCGGTAGCTGCTTCTTCGATGCTTTTTGCTGAGGCATAGGATTCTTCCCCTAAAAACAAAGATTGAATAATGTAATGTTGTACCCTCTCATTAACACGTTTTGCGACTATTTCTTCTCCCGTGAAAACAGGGTATTCTACTAATATGGAAGAGCAGGGTTCATCTTTGCATAGCCCAAGTTCCTGCTCGGTAAAACTTTTGTCAGTATAACTAAGAGTTGGGTGCTGACTGCAACTTAGCAGTAACAGGCTCAAAGAAAATAGCAGGCAGGTGTTATTCATACGTTAAAAATACGACAGTTTTTAGTATGAAACGGGAAAGACGTATTTTTGTTTTCCGAAAAATAATAAATAGGAACGTCTCCCTTTCATTTTTATGAAACGCATTATTTTCCAATGAAAAATGTTCCATGGGACGTTTAAATAAAATATCTTCGACACATGAAATTCAACACAAAAACTATTCATGGAGGGCAAAAACATGACCCGGCTTACGGGAGTGTAATGCCTCCAATATATCAAACTTCGACCTATGCGCAATCTACTCCTGGAGGGCACAAAGGGTTCGAATATTCAAGAACACATAATCCTACTCGCCAAGCGTTAGAGAATGCCTTTGCCAGTATCGAAAATGGAAACTATGGGCTTGCGTTTGGAAGCGGATTGGCGGCAATTGATGCCGTTATTAAACTACTACAGCCCGGGGATGAGGTGATTTCAACCAATGATTTGTACGGGGGAACATACCGCCTATTCACCAAAATTTTTGAAGGGTTTGGAGTTAAATTTCATTTTGTTGGGATGGAGAACGCAGCACGTATCGAGGACTATGTGAATGAAAATACTAAACTCATTTGGGCGGAGACCCCTACAAATCCAATGATGAATATTATCGATATTAAGGCTTTGGCTACTGTGGCTAAGAAGCACAACATCTTATTGGGCGTAGATAACACTTTCGCAACACCCTACTTACAACAACCCTTAGATCTAGGAGCAGACATCGTTATGCATAGTGCTACTAAATATTTGGGAGGACATAGCGATGTGGTGATGGGTGCTTTGGCGGTGAAAGATAAGGACTTAGCCGATCGTTTGTATTTTATTCAAAATGCGAGTGGGGCTGTTTGTGGGCCTCAAGATAGCTTTTTAGTACTACGTGGAATTAAAACCCTGCATGTAAGAATGCAGCGCCATTGTGAGAATGGTAAAAAAGTAGCGCAGTATTTAGCAAGTCATCCAAAGATTGAAAGAGTGTACTGGCCTGGTTTCGAGAACCACCCCAATCATGCTATTGCCAAGGAACAGATGCGCGACTTTGGTGGAATGATTTCCTTTGTAACAAAAGGTGATGATTATGAAGAAGCAATTCGAATCGTGGAGAACTTAAAAATCTTTACACTAGCGGAAAGTTTGGGAGGTGTGGAAAGCTTATCCGGACATCCAGCAAGTATGACCCATGCTAGCATTCCAAAAAAGGAGCGAGAGAAAACAGGTGTGGTAGATAGTTTAATTAGATTATCGGTTGGTATTGAAGACGCCGACGATCTTATAGCAGATTTGGAGCAAGCTATAGGATAGCATGTATAAAAACAAAAGAACAATAAAAAAGGCGATGCTCATGCATCGCCTTTTTTATTGTATCGTGTATGTTTTATTCTAGATAATAGATATATCCAATGTTTAACCAGAATATCCAGTCGTTCGCCTTGTTTTCAGGAACAGGAACACCGTTTCCTTCCCCTAGCACCAATTCGTTAAACTCTTCTTGAGGATTCAAACCATCAACCCAGTTAGAGAAATAATACTGCCAACGCGCGTCTAACATGAGGTCACTTAACGGACTTAATTTGTAGCGGATCCCAGTACTCATTACAATTGACCATGTAGAGTCTCCTTCTTGTTGAAAAGCGTTGTAATACTTATCGGGCGTGGTGATT